>JBATDL010000694.1:0-3429 GCA_049663445.1 Candidatus Competibacter sp. | reverse complement strand
GGCCTGGATTATCAAGGCGCGGTCATACCAGACGGCCTGCTTCATCGATTCAAGGTCAACGGTGAAACCAACCCGAACGGCTGGTACGTCCTGCACCCGGACGGTATCGCCGCCGGTTCGTTCGGTTGCTGGAAGCGCGGCATCAATCAAACCTGGTGCGCGAGGTCTGCGGAACAACTCACCCAGGCCGAACGCGCCGAACGCGACCGCCTGTGGAAGCAGCAACAGGCCGAACGCGACGCCGAACGCCGCCGACAACAGAATGAAGCAGGGCAAACCGCCCAAGCGATTCTGGACGCGGCGCAACCGGCGACCGGCGACCATCCCTACATCAAGCGCAAAAAGGTCAAGGCTCACCCGGGCGTCATGGTCGGACCATGGCCGCAACGCAAGGCCGATAACTGCCTGCTCATTCCGCTGCGAACTGATGCCGGCAGGCTGGCGACCTTGCAAGCCGTTTTTTCCGAACAGGGCGGCGACCGCGATAAAGACTTTTTAAAGGGCGGCGCCAAGCAGGGCGCTTACTTCCCGATGGGTGACCTGGACGCCAGCGAGGTCATTCTAATCGCCGAGGGTTACGCCACGGCCGCCACCCTGCATGAAGCAACGGGACATGCCGCCGTCATGGCGGTGGACGCCGGAAACCTCAAGCCGGTCGCGCTGGCCATACGCGGGCTGTATCCAGGCAAGCCTATCGTCCTATGCGCCGACAACGACCGGCACACCGCCGGCAACCCTGGACTCGCCAAGGCCACCGAGGCCGCCCAGGCCGCCCAGGCATCGCTGGCGGTTCCTGAGTTTCAGGACGACGAAACCGGGACCGACTTTAACGATATGGCCACGCTGCGAGGGATGGCCGCCGTTCGGGAAGCACTCAGTGGCGACCGGCCAAGCGTGCGGTCGGAACCGGCAGGCGCGTTGCAGGATGAAGACCTATTCAGCGACTACGGCAACATCGTAAAGCTGGTCGAACGACTACGGGGACGCATCGCCTACACGCCCGGCCTGGATTGGCTGTTGTACAACCCCGACACCGGCATCTGGGAGCCGGAGCCGGGCAGCGAGCGCGTCAAGCGCATGGCGATGGAGTGCTTGAGGGAAGCGTGGGGGATGGTTTTCTATACCGCACAGCGGGAGGTGGACGACCTCAAAAAGCAGTTGAAGGCGCTGGACGGGGACGACCCGACGGCGGCGATGATTACCAAGCGGTCGAAATTGGCGACGGTACACCGGGACAAGGTGTTTGCATGGATGCGCCAATGTGAAACCGCTTATCGCATCCGTTCGACGTTGGAGCTTGCCGAGGGTTATTTCTGGACGGCGGCGAACGAATGGGACGCCAACCCGCATACCTTGATTTGCGCGAACGGCGTGCTTGACCTCAAGTCGGGCGTGCTGCTTCCACACTCACCGACCTATCGCGCCACCAAGACCACCGGCACCGATTACCGCCCAGGTGCAACACACGCGGCATGGAACGCCGTTGTCGAGCTGCTGAAAGCCGAGGGCGACCGCTACACCTTTATTCAGCAATTCTGCGGAAGCGGGCTACATGGGGAGAACCCCAATGAGCGGGTTGTTATCTTCCAAGGCGACGGCGGAACCGGCAAGGGCACGCTACTGACGGCGATACACAACGCGCTGGGCGATTACGTCGCCACGGTGGAAGTCGGTTCGCTGCTAGCCACCGACTGGCGGAAGCAGAATAAATCCGCCCCGCGTGAAGACCTGTTGAAGTTGCGCGGCGCCCGCTTCGTTTACCCCAGCATCGAGCCGCCGAAAGATTCTAAGCTGGACGACGGCAGCATCAAGGCGTTATCCGGCAACGATGCCATCACCGCCCGATACCCGCACGGTAAGAACAGCATTACCTTCCTGCCGGTGTTCAAGCTGGCGATTCAAACCAACTTCCCGCTGCAAACCGAGTTCGACGACCCCGGCATGAAGCGCCGCGTAATCGTGGTGCCCTTCAATGAGAAGCCCAAGACGCCAGACCCGACCATTAAAAACTCACTGATGCACGACCCCAACGCCCGCGCGGCCGTGCTGGCGTGGCTCTATGAAGGTTATCGGGTATGGCTGCAAAACGGCTTCGACCTGCCTGAATCGACGCTGGCCACCGAGGCGACTGCCGAATATTGGGCGGATATGAACCCCTACGAACAGTTCGCGCGGGATGTTGGATTACGGTTCGACACGGGATTGAAGTGCAACAAGCCCCGCATGACGGGCGCTTTCAAGGTATGGCGAGATGAGACCGGTCGTCGGGATGCGACGGTTAAAGGCTTCCCCGTCTGGCTGAAAAAGAAGGGATGCTACGACGCCCAGGCCGCCGACCATCAAAGATACTGGCATGGCGTCTGTTTTTTGTCGGATTCGCAAGCACAACCACAACAACCACAACAACCCCCGGTTTCAGTAAACAGCGTTGTGGAACTTCAATATTCAGAGTCTACAGCACAGTTTCATGAAACCGCCGGTTCTAACGGTTGTTATGGTTGTGAATCGCAAAATTCCTCACCTGTGGAGGCCCAACCCTCACCACCGGATGACCCGCTAGGCAGGCGCATTGCCCAGCTCACGGCCGCCGGCTGGGCGCCGCCGAACGCACGGGCGCGGGCGATGGAGGATGCTAGGGAAGCAGGCAAGGCTTTAAGCGAAAAAAACGCGCCAAATAGAGCCGGCTCTACGTTCTAGAGCGATGACGCGGGAAGCCGGTGCCGGGGGGGTCGCTCGCGCTTGGCCGGCCGCGCCAGCACGGGCACCACGTTAGGAGCGTCCGAAAGTACCGGACCGGTACGAACCGGTACGGACCGGTACTTTTTAGTAGAAACCACCACCGACCCCTATTTGCGGCGCGCATGAGCAAACCCTTGGTCGAGTATGAGTTACGGATTGTGACAGCGCCGCGCCCGGTATGCCTTAGGTGCCGCCGCTGTTGCCCGGACACCGCTACTGCACGACCACATCAAAAGGTGGCGTGAATAAATCGTCGAGGTCCACTATCGGCGCTATCGGGACTGCTCTGTTAATTTTTCCTGTCCCGCCAGTGTTGTAACAATAACCGTCTCCATCTCCATAACTACTAAAACTTGCACCATCTTGATAACCCCCCGTTTCACCAAAAAGCATATTATTTTTCGTCACAAAAGAATCAAAGAATGTTCCGTGTATAGCATCGCTAGCAAGTTGACGATAAGCTGTACCTAAGCAGTTCGGTAGCTGGTAGAAAATCTGCCCATCTCGCCAATAGCCATCTTGCCCAACAATAACGCCGAAAATCTGCCCATTTATATCCAAGGCTACGCGAACAGGTTCATAAATTGGTCCGGCAAGTCCTGTGTGTACGCCGATAACATTTCCTAATACTTTTCCAGTGCTATCCACCACCACTACCGCCGCCCCGTCCTGACCCACTGGGCCTTGAGG
>JBATDL010000693.1:0-5907 GCA_049663445.1 Candidatus Competibacter sp. | reverse complement strand
CTGACCCGCATCCTGTGGCTGACCGGGCTGGAGTCGGGCTACAACCGTGGCGGCGACGGCGACACCCTGCGCCGCTTCGTCTACATTCACGGCTGCCCGGACACCGCGCCCATGGGCGTGCCGCTGTCGCACGGTTGCATCCGCATGCGCGGTCAGGATTTGCTGGAGCTGTTCGAGCGGGTGGCGTCGGGTGACCGAGTATTCATTGCCGGCTGAGACGGAGCACGCTGGCGACGATCCCGGTCTCAGGGCGGGTCCAGCTTGGAGCGCATGTTGTCGAGCACGCCCTGAAACGCCTGCTGGTTCTGGGGGTTCATCTCGCTGAGCGTGCGGTGCGCTTCGAAAACGATGCGGGTCAGATCGTCCTTGTTGCAGGGGGTCTGGGACGCCAGTTGCTGAAGCGTCGCCGAGATGGTTTCGCCAGTATCGCGAATATTGAAAATCTCATAAAAACCCATGGTATCCAGCACCTGGTTGACGTCGGCGTTGGTGGACAGCAGGGTGGTCTTGCGGGCGAAGCGCTCGCGACTGAAGTTGGCGATCTTGGCCAGCAGGCCCAGGCTGGTGCTGTCGATGGAGTGGGTTTCGGTCAGGTCCACGACGATGTCGTCGAAATCGGCGCAGGTGAATAGGTCGTCCAGGAAATCCCCCAGGGCGCAGCCCATGGTGTAGCGGATGTCGCCGACCAGCTTGATCAGGTAAACAGTGCCTTGCTTGACGTAGAACGCCGTGCCCGCCTCCATCTCACTCCGCCCCCTTGATCAGCAGCAAGGTAATATCATCCGGCAAAGGGCCGGTTTGATCCAGACCCAGTTGCTGAATTAGATTTTCGATGGTGAGATCGGTGCCGCCGATCAGGTCCAGCAGGAACGCCTGTTTGTCGCGCAGACTGGCCTGCGGCAAGGTTTCGAGGATGCCATCCGAGATCAGGACCATGGCGAATTGCGGTGGTAATCGCAGCGATTCGGTCTGATAGCTGGCGAAGTCGAACAGGCCGATCGGCAGGCTTTTCTTGCCGACGTAACACGCCTGCTGGCCGTCGAACAGGATCGGAAAGGGAAATTGGCCGCCGCTGCTGTAGCGCAATAGATTATTCGACCACTCGATGATGCCGTAGAACATGGTGAGGTACTTGTCCATGTGGCAACCGAAGATCTCCCGGTTCAACCGGCTCAGCGTCTCCGCCGGGCTGAGAATCCCCCGGTCGCGGTTTTGCCGGTGCAGTTCCCGGTAGCGGCCGATATAGCTTTTCAGCATCACCGTTACGAAGGCCGACGACACCCCGTGCCCGGATACATCGGCGATGTAGAAGCCCAGGTGATCGCCGTCGATGACGAAATAATCCACGAAATCGCCGCTGAGATACTGCGAGGTCAGCAGGTGGCGGCTAAAACGGTAGTGGCGGTAAACCTTGTCGTTTTCCGGCAGCAACTGGAACTGGATACGCCGCGCCGCCGCTTCGTCTTCCTGCAATTGCCGCACGGTTTGTCGCAATTGTTCGTTGACCCCCTCCAGGTGCTCACGGTGCTCGCGGTTTTCCCGCCGCAGCCGGGCGCGTTCCAGGGCGTGATCAATGGCGTGCTCCAGCACCGCCATGTCCTCGATCGGCTTGGTGACATAATCCCAGGCGCCGAGCTTGAGCGCCTGAATGGCGTCGCTCATGCCCCCCATGCCGGACACCACCAGGATCGGCAGTTCAGGAAACTCGCGGGTCACCGTGGCCAGCACCTGCAGGCCATCCATGCCCGGCATCCGCAGGTCGCATAGCACCAGATCGGGTTGTTCACTGCGGATCATCTCGATGCCGGTCCGGCCATCTCGGGCTTGAGTGACCCTGAACCCGCTGTCTTCCAGGTAGGCGACAAGGATCTCGCGGACCATCTGCTCGTCGTCAATGGTCAGGATATGTGCCGGTCTTTCGCTCATGGCAGGGTCTCGCGCGTCGCCGCCAGTATCCGTACCGCCGCCGCCAGCGGCGCCATGTCGTTCAGCGGTTTCTGGTAGACCCGGCCATCGTCCAGACCCAGTGCCCGCAAGTCGTCGGGCAGGTTGTAGCTGGAAGAGCCGGTATGGATCAGGAATTCGATGCCGGGGTACAGGTGATTCAGGATGCGGATGGCGGTGTTGCCGTCCATGTCGGGTAGGCGCATATCCATGATGCAGACTTGGCAGGGGGTGCCTTCCCGCAGCCAGCACAACGCCGGAGCGACGGCTTCAAACGCCGCTACCCGCCAGCCTTCGTCCTCCAGGTAGGCCTTCAGGTTTTCCCGAATCATTTCCTCGTCATCGACGATCAGGACCCAAGCGCTCATGGTAGCGCCTCCCGGTTCGAAGGCAGGCGAATGCTAAAACAGGCGCCATGGCCCGGTTTGGAGCTTGCCGACAGCCGGCCGTTGTGTTGCTCGGTGATGATGAAATAGGACACCGACAATCCCAAACCTGTCCCGGCCCCCACCTCCTTGGTGGTGAAGAAGGGTTCGAAAATCCGGTTAAGGGTTTTTTGATCCATACCGGGGCCGTTGTCAATCACTTCGATTAAAACGGTGTCCGGTTCGCGGCGAGTGCGCAAAAGGATGCTCGGCGACGATGTACCGTCTTCGGCCATGGCCTGAGCGGCGTTTTTAAGCAAATTCAGGATGACTTGCTCGATTTCCGTCTTGTCGCAATACACCACGCGCAGCGCGGGGTCGTAATCGCGTTCGATGGCGATGCGCTTGAAGTCGTACTTTTTTTTCAGGTCGTAGTCGCTGGCGGCCAGTCGCAGCACGGTTTCCAGCATGTCCTCCAGGTCCACCAAGGTGAAGCGCGACTCGCTGCGCCGGCTGAACGACAGCATGTCGGTGACGATCTTGGCGGCGCGAGAGCCCGCTTCGCGAATGCCTTCGAGGAAATGCAGGATGCCCCGTTCCGCCAGATAGCGGTTGATCTGATTCAGATCGGCGTCGATGGCGGCGGCGGCCTCGCGGTTTTGCGGCATGTTCGGGTCGATGCGCCGCAGGATATTCTGGCTACCCTGCATGATTACGCCGAGTGGGTTGTTGATTTCATGCGCCATGCCGGCCGCCAGCCCTCCGACCGACAACATTTTTTCAGTCTGCACCATCATGGATTCGATTCGGACCCGGGCGGTGACGTCGTCCATTCGGATCACCGCCCCACCGGCGCTTTCCGCCATCAAAGGATAGACCATCACGTCGGCGTAGTGCAGTTCGCCACCGACGTCGAAGGTCATTCGCGGCGTTTTGATCGGTCGGCCGAGATGGATCGCCTGTCGTACCTGTTCGAATTGGCTTTCCAGTTGTGGGAATACGTCACCGAAAAAGCGGCCTTGCGCGGTTTCCCACGACAGGCCGCTCACTTCCTCGGCCGGTTGGTTCAGCACGGTGATATAGCCCCAGGGGTCCACGCCGATCAAGATCGAGGGCATCGAGTCGATGATGTTCCTGAGATAGAGCCGCATGCGGGCTACTTCCTCCTTGGCGTGTTTCTGCTCGGTGATATCGATCGATACGCCCAGCACTGCGGTTTCGTTCAATCCCGGTTCGATGAAGGGGATTTTGATGGTTTGCATGGTGCGGGTATAACCGGCGTGGTCGGTAAATGCCTCTTCGGCGATGAGTTTGGAAACCCCGCTTTCGATGACTTCCATGTCGTCAATCAGCATCCGTTCCAGCTCCTCCTCGTCGGCGTGAATGAGTCGATGGGAGTGGTTGGTCAGCGCTTCGATGGTTGTGCCGTAGGCTTTGGCTGTGGCGCGATTGGCCAGCAGGAAGTGCCCGTAGCGGTCCTTGGCGAAAATCATGTGCGGCACCAGATCGATGATGCGTCGTAACCGCAACTCGCTTTCATGCAGGGCCTTTTCCACCTTGACCTGTTCGGTGATGTCGGTGCCGGTGCCACGGTAGCCTCGGAACTGGCCTCGCGCGTCGTGGATCGGCTTGCCGCTGACCTTCAGGTAGCGACCCTCCCTGTGGCTGTCACTCAGCCGGGTTTGGTAGACGAAGTCGCGGAATGGCTGGCGCTGTTCCAGCAGTTGCCGGTGCCGCCGCCACTTTTCCGGATCGGTAGTCAGTTCGCCGGCCGCCAGCTCCCAGCGGGTACGGCCAAGCACGTATCGCGGAGCGATCCCGGTCAGCGCGTAAAAGCGTTCCGATAGATAGGTGAATCGCAAGTTTTCATCCATCTCCCAGATCCAGTCGCTGGCGGCTTCGGTGACGTCGCGGAAACGCGCTTCGCTTTCGCGCAGCGCCGTTTCGACTTGCCGGCGCTCGTTCAATTCCCGCTGCAATTGCCGGGTCCGCTGCGCCACCTGTCGCCGTAACAGCGAAGACCACAGTAAGGCCGCGATCGCGATCGCCGCCAGCGGTACCAAAATCCAGGTGGCGTAGCGCAACACGGCTTCCATCGTGCCGGCTTTCCGATGAGTTGGGTCTGTTTGAGACTCGTCGCCGATCTGGCGGTCGGGCATCCTGTCCGAAAGCGTCGTTGCAACGGTGAGCGACGGCGTGGCGATGGTGCCGGCGGGGGAGATGGCACCGATTACGATCAGCGTTGCCAGTAAGCAAATCCACAGCCGCCGGTGTCGGCGGGGAACCGGTGGTTGCGGGCTTGGGGACATGGCAAAAGGTGCGGACATAAGGGATGGCGCGGGTGAGATTAATCGCTATGATAAAACCATTTGGGCGGCAACAGACACGAATAAGGCGCGGATGATGGCATTGGGACCGGTGATGCTGGGGCTGGACGGCCTGGAACTGAGCGCGGAGGAGTGCGAGATCCTGCGCCACCCACGGGTGGGCGGTGTCATTTTGTTCGCCCGCAACTATCAGTCACCGGAACAGGTGGCGGCACTGATCGCCACCATTCACGCCTTGCGCCAACCGCGACTGCTGGTAGCGGTGGATCACGAGGGGGGTCGGGTGCAGCGGTTCCGCGACGGTTTTACCCGTTTGCCGCCGGTGCGACGGTTGGGCGAGATTTACGACCGGGACCGGATGCGCGCCAAGCAACTGGCGCGCGTCACCGGCTGGCTGATGGCCGCCGAACTGCGGGCGGTGGGGGTGGATTTGAGTTTCGCGCCGGTGCTGGATCTGGATCACGGCGTTAGCGGCGTGATCGGCGACCGGGCGTTTCACCGCGACCCCGAAGCGGTGGCGGATTTAGCCCACGCCTATGTCAGCGGCATGCAGAAGGCAGGCATGGAGGCGGTCGGCAAGCATTTTCCGGGGCATGGCGGCATCGCCGCCGATTCGCATCTGGAGCTGCCGGTGGACCCGCGCGCCTACGCCGATCTGGAGCACGCCGATCTGCTGGCTTTCGAGCGCATGATTCACTACGGCTTGGCCGCCATCATGCCCGCGCACGTTCTCTATCCTCAGGTGGACGACCGACCGGCCGGTTTTTCGGCGCGTTGGCTGCGGGATATTCTGCGGCGGCGTCTGGAGTTCCAGGGGACGATCTTTAGCGACGATCTGGACATGGCTGGCGCGGGCGAGGCCGGCACGGCGCCCGAACGGGCCGAGGCGGCGCTGACGGCCGGTTGCGATATGGTGCTGGCCTGCAACGACCGTCGTGCCGCCAGCGCCATTTTGGAGCGCCTGCGTCATGCTTCGGAGCCGGTCAGCCAGTTGCGGCTGATCCGCTTGCACGGGCGTGGCCACCCCACCTTGGAACGCCTGCGCCGTGGTCCGGTCTGGCAACGGGCGGTCCGCTTGGTGCATGATTACGATGCGTTCCCGCTGCTGGATATGGATATCTGAAACCGCTAGGAGCGTTCTCCCCACTGAAGCTGAGGTTCACCATGTCCTCGATCACCGCCGAACAGGCTTTTGTCGTATTGCGTGAGGCCGAACTGCTCTGTGCGCCGGAGCAGGTTGAAATCGCGCTGGCCCGCTTGGCGGCCGCTGT
>JBATDL010000692.1:0-10127 GCA_049663445.1 Candidatus Competibacter sp. | reverse complement strand
CCGCCCGCGCCTCGGTAAACTCCTCCGGCCGGGTCAGCGTGCCGACCCCGACCATGGCTTCGGGCACCTCGCCCGCTATCGCCCGGATCGCCGCCAGCGCGACGGGAGTGCGTAGAGTCACTTCCAGCACCCGCACCCCGCCGGCGATCAGCGCCCGCGCTAAAGGCACCGCTTGCACCAGATCCTCGATAACGAGAACCGGGATCACCGGACCGACGCGCATAACGTCCAGGATGTTCATCAAGCATCTCCCTGGGGGTAGACCTCCGAACTTGCAAAGGCCATTGCTCCTTGCTCCGCTCCGGTCGCGTTGGCGCGGAACACGGCAAATAGTTCGCGTCCCAAGCCGTGCCGATATGGACTCAAATCCACCGGCTCCGGCGGGCGCCCGGCCAGCTCCGACGCCGAGACCCGGACTTCGAGCACGCCGTGCTCGCCATCAAGCCGAATGACATCGCCACTGCGTACCCGGCTGAGCGGCCCGCCGGCCAGGCATTCCGGCGTGACGTGAATCGCCGCCGGCACCTTGCCGGATGCGCCGGACATACGGCCATCGGTGACCAGCGCTACCTTGAACCTCTCGTCCTGCAACACCCCCAGCGGCGGGGTCAGCTTGTGCAACTCCGGCATCCCATTGGCGCGCGGTCCCTGGTAGCGCAGCACGGCGACGAAATCGCGCTGAAGTTCGCCCCGGTCGAACGCGGCCATGAACGTCTCCTGGTTGTCGAACACCAGGGCGGGGGTTTCCACCACCCGATGTTCCGGCTTGACCGCCGAAGTCTTGATCACCGCCCGGCCGAGGTTGCCGCTCAGCAGCTTCAGTCCACCGTCGGGACTGAAGGGCTGGGCGACGGGACGCAACACGCTCTCGTCGCCACTCTGCTTCGGTGCCGGACGCCAAACCAGCACGCCGTTGTCCAGCATCGGCTCCTCGCGATAGCGCGCCAAACTCTCTCCTGCGACGGTGAGCACGTCGCTGTGCAGCAGGCCGGCGTCGAGCAGTTCGCCGATCAGAAAGCCCATGCCGCCGGCGGCGTGGAAGTGGTTCACGTCGGCCGGGCCGTTGGGATAGATCTGGGCGAGGAGCGGCACGACCGCCGACAAGTCGCTGAAGTCATCCCAGTTGATGAGAATACCAGCGGCATGGGCGATGGCGACCAAATGCAGCGTGTGGTTGGTCGAGCCGCCGGTCGCCAGCAGGCCGACGATACCGTTGACGATCGTCCGTTCGTCCACCACCCACCCCACCGGGATGTACTCGTCACCCAGCGCGGTGATTCGCGCCGCGCGCCGGGCCGCCGCTTGGGTCAACGCATCACGCAGCGGGGTGTTGGGATTGACAAAAGCCGCGCCGGGCAGATGCAGGCCCATCACCTCCATCAACATCTGATTCGAGTTGGCGGTGCCGTAGAAGGTACACGTCCCCGGCCCATGATAAGCCTGGGATTCGGCTTCCAGCAGCGCCTCGCGCCCGACCTGCCCTTGCGCGTAGCGCTGGCGGATTTTCGCCTTCTCGGCGTTGGGCAGGCCGGAGGGCATCGGTCCGCCGGGGACGAAAATCACCGGCAGATGCCCGAAGTGCAGCGCGCCGATCAGCAGCCCCGGCACGATCTTGTCGCACACGCCCAGACACAGCGCCGCGTCGAACGCGTTGTGCGAGAGCGAAACCGCTGTGGCCATGGCAATGACATCGCGCGAGAACAACGACAGCTCCATGCCCGGCTCGCCCTGGGTCACGCCGTCGCACATGGCTGGCACGCCGCCGGCAAATTGCGCCACCACGCCGACCTCGCGCGCCGCCTGCTTGATCAAGGCCGGAAAACGCTCCAGCGGCTGATGCGCCGAAAGCAGGTCGTTGTACGACGAAACGATAGCGATATTCGGCCAGCGCGCCGCGCGCAGCACCTGCTTGTCGTTCGAGTCGAAAGCAGCGAAGGCATGGGCCAGGTTGGTACACGACAGACCCTGGCGGACCGGACCGTTGGCACGCGCCTGTTCAAGTTGCGCCAGATAGGCGGTGCGTGTCGCCGCGCCGCGCTGGCGAATGCGGTCAGTGACCGCCGCCACGATGGAATGCAGAGTCATTCAGGATCGTCAACGGTTGTAGCGTGGCGGGCGTTTCTCCACGAAGGCGTGCAGACCTTCCAGCCCATCGGTATGGCCAGCGCAAGCACTCAGCCCGCGCCGCTCACGTTCCAGTTGCGCCTCCCAGGAGGTGTCGAACGCATCGGTCAGCAGGGTCTTGACGTGGCCGAAGGTGTGCAGGGATTTTTGAGCAAGGGTCCGCGCCATGTCCAGCGCGGCATCCAGTAGTTGCGGGTCTGGAACCACCCTCGTCACCAGCCCCCAAGCCAATGCCTGTTCGGCGGCGATCGGCTCGTCGAAGGCGGCGATTTCCAGGGCGCGGGCCAACCCGACCAGGCGCGGCAGGGTAAAGGTGCCGCCAGCGTCGATGCAGAGCGCGTTGCTGGTGAAGCCCTGTTTGAGCCGCGCCGATTCCGCCATGATCCGAAAATCGCAGGCTAGCGCCAGGGAAAAACCGCCGCCGGCCGCCACCCCGTTGAGGGCGGCGATCACCGGCTTGCGCAACCGGCGGATTTCGGTCACGCAGACATGGACATGGGTGGCCAGTTCGTGAAACGCCGCCGCCGGCCCGTGCGGATGGGCCAGCACGAACTTGATGTCGCCACCCGCCGAAAAGGCCGAGCCACCACCGGTGATGATGACGCCATGAATCGCCAGGTCGGCTCCGAGATCCAGCAAGGCTCGGGTCAGCGCTTGCGCGGTCTCGATATTCAGGGCGTTATAGGACGTTGGCCGGTTTAAAGTCAGTTGGGCGATGGCGTCGTGCTTCGTCACCAGAACGACATCGTTCATGTCGCGTTCTCCTGGATGAAGGTGGAAATCAAGAATCCGTCTCCGGTCGAGACAAACCAAGGTCGATCACTACAAGCAGTTGACGGTCCAGATCGGCTAAGGCCAGCGCAACCGGGATTCCGTCTTTAGCCACCATTCAAATCACGAACCCGCTCCCAGCATTGAAAGCGATAGGACCAGACGTGCTGGGCATCGGCCGGATGCGCCTCCTCCCAGACCAGTCGCCACTCCCGCGTATCCCATTCCGGAAACCAGGCATCGCCGGGCACGTCGGCTTCGACCAAGGTCAAATACAACCGCTCGGCCCGTGGCAGGGTCTGTCGGTACAGCATCGCCCCACCGATCACCATCGGCTCGGCGGCCGCGCCGACCATCTCCAGCGCTTCGTCCAGCGACCGCGCCACCGTGCAACCGGATGCGCGATAGGCGGGATCGCGGCTCAGCACGATCATTCGGCGACCCGGCAGCGGTCGGCCGATGGATTCCCAGGTGCGCCGACCCATCAACAGGGGTTTGCCCATCGTTGTCTGCTTGAAAAAGCGCAAATCTGCCGGCAAATGCCAGGGCAGGCGGTTGTCCCGGCCGATGACCCGGTTGCGGGCCAACGCGGCGATCAACGTCAATGGCACGGTCATGCCGGCGCTGGCGGCAGGTTGTGGGCCGGTACGCTCCAAGCGGGAACGCCGGGTTCGTCCAGGCGGATGGCAGTCAGCCGGTTGCCCCAGACGCAGCCGCTGTCCAGCGCGTAAATACCCGGTACGCGGTAGTAGCCCAAAGCAGCCCAGTGGCCGAACACCAGATTGAGATCGGCGTTGCACCGCCTCGGCACGGCGAACCAGGGCAACAAGCCCGGTCCCTGACTGCCGGGCGCCCCCTTTTCGGCGAAGGACAGCGAGCCGTCCGCCGCGCAGAACCGCATTCGGGTCAGGGCGTTGACAGTGAAGCGCAGCCGGTCGTAATCGGCCAGGTCGTCCCGCCAGCGACGCGGCTCGCTGCCGAACATCCGCGCCAGAAACCGCTGGTAATCCGGCCCGCGCAGGGTCGCCGCCAATTCCGCCGCACAGCGTTGCGCCAAGATCAAATCCCACTGCGGCGGCAGGCCGGCATGAGTCATGGTAAAACCCAGTTCGGGATCGTGATGCAACAGCGGACACCGGCGCAACCAGTCCAGCAGTTCATCGCGATCGGGCGCGTCCAGAATGGAATGGAAGGTGTCCTTGTGCTTGGGTTTCGCCTGGCCGGCGGCAACCGCCAACAGGGTTAGATCGTGGTTGCCCAACACCGCCACTGCCCGCTCGCCCAAGCCATGCACCAGTCGCAGTACCTCGACCGAGTGCGGCCCACGGTTGACTAGGTCGCCGACCAGCCACAGCACGTCGGCGGCGGGATCGAAGCGCAGCAGGTCGAGCAAGCGTCGCAGTGGGTCGTAACAGCCCTGAATGTCGCCAATGGCGTAGACGGCCATGGTTCAGTTCCTGGCCGGTGGCGAGGGCGCCGTCGCGGGCAGCGGCGGCAACTGTTCGAGGATACGGTGGGCGACTCCGGAGTAATCCTCATCGAAATGGTGGTCCCCCGGCATCTTCTCGACGATCACCCCCAAATCGGTCAGCTTCGGGCAGGCGGCATCTTCCTCCTCTTCGCCATGGATGCACAAGCGCTTGAGTCCGACCAGTTTGGCCAGTTCCGGCCGCACCGGCTGGCTGCCTTCATCGGGTTCGTCGCTGATCCAATTGTTCAGGTGAAATTCGAAGGCGGCGTAGTCCGACGGCTCCAGAAAAACCGCCAGATCGATCCGTTCACGCAAGTCTTGCGGTAAGCGGTTGATCACCGCCGGCAGAACGTCCGCCCCGAACGAATAGCCGATCAGCACGATCCGCTCCTTCTTCCAGACTTCCATGTAGTTGCGCAACACCCGCTCCAGATCCAGCGCCACCTGATCCGGCTGGCGAGCTTTCCAGAAATAGCTCAGCGAATCCCAGCCCACCATCGGCAGGCCGTTCTTCGCCAGTTCCGCCGTCACGGCGCGGTCGAGCAGCGCCCAGCCGCCGTCGCCGGAGAACATGACGGCGAACTGCGGTCGGTCGGGACCGGCGGTCACCGGCACTTCGGTGAGCGGCACACCGCTGACGCTGGCATCGGGCTGCACCTGCCGGACGATGCTCGGGTCCAGCCATTGCAACAGGGCGGAGACCTGCGGCAGCCAGCTCTTGATGTCCGCGCTGCCAGCTATGTCGGTCAGCCGGGCGAGCTGGATCGATTTGACGAATTGCGCGGCGGTCCCGGCGTCGCAGCTTGGCCGGTTCTGAAAGACGAACCAGGTAGTGGGCAACCGGCCAATCGGTTTCAGCAACACGCTCTTTTTATCCGGCAGCGTGGCGCTCTCCAGATTCCCCACTCCCTTGCATAAAGGCTTGCGCAAGGGCAGTTCCGGACAGAAATCCACCGCGATTCCGGCATGAAAGCGCTCGGCTGGCGCCTGGACCAACGCCGCGTAGCCCAGTGCCGCGCCCGCACCCTGCCCCAGCAGGACCGGCGGCAAGTGAGTCGCCGGTGGATAGCGCTGTTCCATCAAGCGGTTTAACTGGTCGAGATCCGTCGATGGATCGGCACAGGCGGCCGTCGAGCGATCGAGCCGCGCCAGATACTCGTTCGAATCGATGCCCGCAACCGTGTAATCCAGATTGGCGATTTCCCGCGCCACCGTGGCCAGTTCGGCATTCCAGCCGCCCGCGCCCGAAGCGAACAGCACCACGCCCTTGGGCTCGTCGGTGGCATGATAGACGGCGAGCTTGCCGAAGATGGGGTTGTCCAGCGTTTCCTCGATGATTTCCGCCCGTGCGGCGGATGCCAGCAGGGCAGCGATCAGATACAGTATTCGCGATAGGACACGCATGATTGATCCTGGGTCGTCGTCGTTATTGTTCGATGGCTTCTTTGTAGCCGCGGGCGATCAGCGCGGTCAGGTCCGCTAGCACCCTCGGCAACACCATCATGCCACCCGGCGCCGCCAGATAGCGTGCTTCCCATTGAGGGTCGAACTTGTCCTTGTACTGGTACAGGCCCCGAAAATTGTAAAACGCCTCGCCGCGACCGAAGACCAAGGCGCCGAACCGGTTCCACAACGGCGCCAGGCTGCGGTTCTGCAGGCCAGACAGCGGCGCCATGCCGAGATTGAACCAGGCGAACCCTTGTTCGCGACCCCACAGCATGATGTGGATGAATAGATAATCCATCACGCCGGGGGGGCTATCCGGGCGGTAGCGCATCAAATCCACCGACAGTTCCTCACCGCCGCCCCGCCACAGATTGGCAAAGGCCACCACCTCGGCGTCGCGCCAGACCACCGCGATCGGGCCGGTTCGTAGATAATCCTCATTGAAGAATCCGAGTGAAAATCCTTTCTCTCCGCCGCTTTTACCGCCGAGCCAGGCATCGGAAACTGCTCGCAGTCGGGGCAGCAACGCCGGCACGGCGGCGGTATCCACCAGATCGAATCGATAGCCGTCCCGATCCAGCCGGTTGACGCCGTGGCGCATGGTCTTGCGCGACTTGCCGTCCAGCGAAAAGGTCGCCAGTGGCACCCGCGCCTCCTCGCCGAACTTGAGCAGGGTCAATCCCAGTTCCACGTACAGGCCCAGGTTGTCCGGATAGATTTGATAGAACACCGGCCAGCCGCCATGGCGTTCGCACAATTCGCGGAATTGCCAGGCCAGTTCCCGCCGCTCCCGTTCGTTGGTGGCGATGGGGTCACCCATCGCCACCCAAGTGCGTCCTTCGACGCCGTACATCAGGAACGCGCTACGGTCGGCGTTAAACAGCAATGCCTTGTCGCCCAGCAGGGCCAAGTGGGCGTAGCTGCGCGGAAACGCGGCGGCGATAGCGTGGGCCTGGCGCTTTTCCTCCGGTCCCGGCAGGGTCGGCTCGAACGGTGCCGACCGCAGCAGCTTGGCAACACCGAAGAACAGCGCCACGCCCATCGCGCCCACCATCGCGCGCAAAAAGCGTGGCGCTTCGCCCCGGCCGCTGAAGCTGAAATCCCACCATAGTTCGTTGGAATACTCGACATGCTTGTAGGAGAAAAAGCCGAGCCAGACCGAACAGAGCAGGACCACGGCGATGGCGGCGAGCCAACCCGGCGTAAAGCGTTCGCCGAACAGCGAGGCGCGGCGATAAAACTGTCGCCGGGACGGCAGCAACCCGGCCAGCAGCACTGACAGAATGAGCGCTTCTTCGTAATCAGCGCCTTTTAGTAGCGAGGCCGCGATGCCAGCGACCAGGAAAACCACGGCCAGCAGCCAAGCGGCGTCCAGCCGGCGTTGCAGGCCCCGCGCCAGCAGCAGCAGGCTCATGCCGACCAGGCTGCTGACAAAATGGGAAATTTCCAGGACCGACAGCGGGATTCTATGGTGCAACCACACCAACCGCGCCTCCACCGCCGGGGTTGCAGCCGAGAACAGCAGCACCGCGCCACTGACCAGCGCCAGCAGGGCAAACACATGCGGCAGCAGCACCGGCGCCCACGGCCCCACCACGCGCGGCAACCACAACACTTTTTCCCGGTAGTGCCGCAGTTCGTACAGACCGAGCACGATGGCGGCCAGCGCCAACGGCAGCAGGTAATAAATCAGGCGGAAGGCAAGCAGCGCGCCGAGGAGGTCGGCGGCCGGCAACTCGTGCTGGAGCATGAGCAGCACCAGCGATTCGAACACCCCCAGCCCGCCGGGGATGTGACTGAGCAGGCCGGCAATCTGCGCTACCAGGAACACACCGAGCAGATGGCCAAACCCCACGGCCCCGGAATCTGGCAACAAGAGGTACAGCACCGCGCTGGCCATGACCCAGTCCAGCGCGCCGACCGCCAGTTGCGGCAGGGCCAGCCGGAGTCGCGCCATCGGCAACTCCCAGGGACCCAACCGTAGCGGCTGACGGCGTAGCGCGCTGAACGCCAGATAAGCCACCGGCAGGCTCAACAGCAGTAGGCCCAGCAGTCGGCTGTCCATGGCCAGCCAGGGAAGCGCGCCGAGATCCAGCGGGACCAGCACCAGCACGCCACCGCCGACCGTCAGAATGCCCAGCCACAAGGTCAGGGTAGTGAACACGACGATCCGGGCGATATCCACCGTGGTCAGGCCCCAACTCGAATACAGGCGGAAGCGCAGCGAGCTGGAGGTGAGCACCGACAGTCCAACCGAGTTGCTGAAGGCATAGCTGAGCAGGGCGGCGAAGCCGACCTTGAGCCAAGGCAGCGGCCGGCGGATGTAGCGCAGCGCCAACCAGTCGTAGCCGGTGGTGACCAGATAGCTTAGCGCCGTGCCCAGCAGGGCGGCGAGCAATTGCGGGTACGGCAGTCGCCGAAAATAGGCGGTGACATCCTGATAGCGGTACTCCGCCAGCGCCTGATGCAATACCCACAGCGCGCTGGCGAACAGCGCCAGCCCGATGAGTGGACCCGCGAGGCGGGCGAGCAGCGCTTTCATGGTAGTTGCAGGATGGCATCCCGGTTGGTGTAGGACGTGACTTTGGCCGCCGCCGCCGCGCGGACAAGCCACTGATATTCGCTGTGTTCGGCGGGGTTCAAGGTGACGAGCAGGCGTTCGGGCAGGTAGACCCGGAAGACGTGCTCGACATTCTCGACGGCATCCGGGGCGTAGCGCTGTTTCCAGGGCGGCAGAATCGGGAAACAGTTGACCGATCCGCAGGCCACGACATCCACTCCATCGCCCAGCCCGGTTTCCTCGCGCAGCTCCCGTCGCGCCGCGTCCAGCGGATCGATTTCCTCCCAGCGCAGGCTACCGGTCACCGACTGCCAGAAATCCGCCGGCTGAACCCGACGCAGCACCAGCACCTCGTCTGCCGCAGTGTAGATCACCACCAGCACCGATTCCGGGCGCTTGTAAAGGCATGAAATTCCCTCGCCGCCGCTGCGGCCCCCCCCTTTTTTAAAAGGGGGTTGGGGGGAATTTGGTGCAGTCACACCCACCTCTACGGCGTGCGGCGCAGGCGGATGTTGAGATCGCGCAGTTGCGCCTCGGTGACCGGCGCCGGCGCCTGGGTCAGCAGACAAGCGGCACTTTGAGTTTTAGGAAAAGCCATCACATCGCGGATGGAAGTCACCCCAGCCATCAGCATCACCAGCCGGTCCAGGCCGAAAGCGATGCCGCCGTGCGGCGGACAACCGAACTTCAGCGCGTCCAGCAGGAAGCCAAACTTGATCCGTGCCTCCTCGGCATCGATACCGAGCAATTCGAACACGGTGTTCTGCATCTCCTGCCGGTGGATACGCACCGAACCGCCGCCGATTTCGCTGCCGTTCAGCACCATGTCATAAGCCCGCGACAGGCAGCGTCCTGGATTAGCCTGGACTTCGGCGGGATCATCGGTATGCGGCGCGGTGAAAGGGTGGTGCAGGGCATTCCAGCGCTGGTCGTTCTCGTCCCACTCGAACATCGGGAAATTGACCACCCACAACGGCGCCCATTCGCCTTTGACCAGACCGAGATCGTGGCCAATTTTCAAGCGCAATGCACCCAGCGCATCGTTGACCACCTTGCTCGAATCCGCCCCGAAAAAGAGCAGGTCGCCGTTCTCCGCACCGGTGCGGGTGAGGATCTTGGCCAGAACCTCGTCGGGCAGGAACTTCACAATCGGCGCCTGCAACCCCTCGCGGCCGGCGGCCACGTCGTTGACCTTGATGTAGGCCAGCCCCTTCGCGCCATAGCGACCGACGAATTCGGTGTAGATGTCGATCTCGCGGCGGGTCAGCTTGCCGCCCTCCGGGACGCGCAACGCCGCCACCCGACCATTCGGATCGTTAGCGGGATTGGCGAAGACCTTGAATTCCACCCCGGCCATCAGATCCGACAACTCGGTCAACTCCAGCGGGATGCGCAAATCCGGCTTATCGGAGCCGTAGCGCTGTATCGCCGTCTCGTAGGGCATGCGCGGGAAGGGATCGGGCAATTCCACCGCCAGCACTTCCGCGAACATCCGGCGGATCATTTCCTCCATCAGGTCGGTGATCCCCTGCTCGTCCAGGAATGAAGTTTCGATGTCGAGCTGAGTAAACTCCGGTTGGCGGTCGGCGCGCAGGTCCTCGTCGCGGAAGCAGCGCACCACCTGATAGTAGCGGTCGAAGCCGGCCATCATCAGCAGTTGCTTGAACAGCTGCGGCGATTGCGGCAGAGCGAAAAAGCTGCCGGGGTGGGTGCGGCTGGGCACCAGGTAGTCCCGCGCGCCTTCCGGGGTGGCCT
>JBATDL010000691.1:0-7859 GCA_049663445.1 Candidatus Competibacter sp. | reverse complement strand
GAGGTTCCATTTGCACTTTTACAAAGAGTTACGCGAGTACCCCGTTTGATGGCTTCTGATCGCGTTAAATTGAGCGAACTGATAAAATCATTCACCGTAGTGGCCAGTCGGTTGTTACGAATGGTTTCCTGAAATGCTGGCACACCAAGAGTCAGCACAATTGCCGCCAAGGCAACCGTAATCATCAACTCAATGAGGGTAAACCCTGATTTTCTGTTCATGGCCTACATGACCCTTTTAGCGTTGCTTAGCTATAAGTCTAGTTCAGGTCAACCAGATAGAGCGCCGGGACGAACGGTCCGATTTTCACGACGAACGGAAACCAGCATAGACACCCGGTCCGGTAAGCGTGCATTCTTCACCTCGACCCTTTCCTACATGATGGGAGGGAGTCAGTCTGGCGGGCTCAGGCTTCGGATGATGCTTCAGACGCGGATATGTAACTCAATCATACTACATATGCCTTAGATTAGAACCTCAGCTCGAACTCACATCGGAAGCAACCTGTTTGCCCAAAATAGCGCTATGATTTTGGAGCTATTTACAGCGGATTCTGGCTCATGAGAACCCCTATCGAAATCGACGAACACTTCCTCGTGCGAGTACAGCCCCTTGGCCGCTTCGCCACCCAAAAAGCCGCCGTAAACACGGCGCTGGCCGAATTGCCAAACTCCTCAAGCGCCGCCAGCTTCTGGAACTTCGGGGCCACGTTCACTGGCAAGGAAACCTGGCGCAGTTGCGCGCCTCGCGAAACCAGGAACCGGCCTGATGTTGCTTCGGCACAGCCGTTCGATCTGCCCTCCCCATTGGGGACTCAGCAAGCATAAGAAACAAGCCACATGACCGCCGATATTGAAAACCTTGTGCTGGAACACCTTCGGGCGATTCGCACCGATATTGCCGACATTCGAACTCGGATGACCGGCCTCGAACCTCGACTCGGCAGTCTCGAAATGACTGTTGCGGGGATGCGCCGCGACTTGTCGCATATGTACGGTGATGTAGTCGAGCAACACGCGCGCTACGATCACCTGGCCGCCCGCATCGACCGGATTGAACATCGCCTGGAGCTGCGCGAAGGCTGATCCCGCCGACACTTGCGCGAGCTCGCTACTGACATCTTGGGTGTCTCTTCACCGGCGTTGGCAGATAGAAAGCCACAACGCACAAGCGATCAGAGCGCGCTCATCCCCTGCCTTTCTTCGCACGAGAGGAAGAAGCCGTACCGATAGATTCAGGCTCGGGATAGTGCTTAAAACGTATCCATGATGCTGGACAGCGCGGCAGAGGGTACTCGCGGGCATTGCAAACGCTCGCCGATCTTTTTCTTCAATGGTTCACGCACGCTGCCATTTAGCCGCGCCCCGCGCCCCGTACAGATGCCGTTCTAGCAGGACGGGATGTATTTGAGAAAGGGATTCACTAGCAAACCGTGGCACTGACGGATGAAACCGCTATCCGCCAATCTTTCAGTGGACTGGCGGAAACGCTGGAACAGACGGATCGGGAAACGATGAAGGATGCCTTAGCGGCACTGATTGAGGTGATTACTCTCGATCCCGACACGCAACACGCCGGAATTCAATACAAAATCGACATTGAAGACCGCAATAGTTTGGCGTCCCCAAGGGGATTCGAACCCCTGTTACCGCCGTGAAAGGGCGGTGTCCTTGGCCTCTAGACGATGGGGACTACGTAAAAACGCCACATGCGGAAAGTGGCGGATAATGATGGTGGAGCCAGGCGGGATCGAACCGCCGACCTCCTGCATGCCATGCAGGCGCTCTCCCAGCTGAGCTATGGCCCCAATCGGCTAAGGTCGCGAACTTTAAAGTACTTCCCCTGCCCTGTCAACCCTCGATAAACGCCTGTGCCCGCGCGATTCGCGCCAGGGTCCGACACCGACCCAACAGCTCCAGCGTCACGTCGATCGGCGGCGAAACCGCCGCGCCCGACACCGCCACTCGCAACGGTTGCGCTACCTTGCCCAGCGCCAACCCGCTGGCCTCGGCCACTCCCTTCACCGCCTCATGGATCGATCCGGCCCGCCACTCCGACAGCGCCGACAGCGCCTCGCGCAAGCACCGCAACGGCTCCCCGGCGGCGGCGGTCAGATGTTTGCCTGCTGCCTTGGCATCGTACTGCTCGAATTCCCGGTAGAGGAAAATCGCGGCCTGGGCCATGTCGTGCAGAGTGTCGGAACGCTCGGCAAACGCCTGGACCACCTCGGCCAGATGCGGCCCCTCGCTGGGATCGATGCCCAACTGGCCCAGGTGCCAGCTCAAATGGCGGGCGACGTGGGTCGGATCCAAGGTCTTCAGATAATGCTTGTTGAGCCAGATCAGTTTGGAAGGGTTGATCGCCGATGGCGCCTTGTTGCAGCCGTCGAGATCGAAGAGTTCGCTCATCTCATCCAGCGAGAAAATTTCCTGATCGCCGTGCGACCAGCCCAGCCGCACCAGATAGTTCAACACCGCTTCCGGCAGATAGCCCATGTCGCGGTACTCCATCACGCTGGCGGCGCCGTGGCGCTTGGACAGCTTCTGGCCATCCGGCCCGAGAATCATCGGTACGTGACCGTATTGCGGCGCCGATGCGCCCAGGGCTTTGAGGATATTGATTTGCCGGGGCGAATTATTGATGTGATCGTCGCCGCGAATGACATGGGTGATGCCCATGTCCATATCGTCCACCACCACGCAGAAGTTATAGGTGGGCGTACCGTCGGCGCGGGCGATGATCAGATCGTCGAGTTCGGCGTTCTGGAACACGATGTTGCCACGAATCAGATCCTCGACCACCACCTCGCCATCAAGCGGATTCTTGAAGCGCACCACCGGCTCCACGCCCTCGCGCGGCGACCCCCGATAATCACGGTGACGACCGTCGTAGCGCGGTTTGGCCTTGTGCGCCATCTGCTCGGCGCGCAGTGCCTCCAATTCCTCTCGGGTACAATAGCAGTAGTAGGCTTTGCCCTCGCGCAGCAACTGCTGCAACACCTCCCGGTAGCGGTCGAAACGCTGGGTCTGGTAGAACGGCCCCTCGTCGTAATCCAGCCCCAACCAGTTCATGCCCTCCAGAATGGCGTTCACCGCCTCCGGGGTCGAGCGCTCCAGGTCGGTATCCTCAATGCGCAGTACGAAGGGACCGCCATGCCGGCGGGCGTACAACCAGGAAAACAAGGCAGTGCGAGCGCCGCCGATGTGCAAGTAGCCGGTAGGGCTGGGAGCGAAACGGGTCTTAACCATGGCGGCTCGTCCAAGGTGCGAAATCGAAGGGAAAAGAGGCAGTTTAGCTCTTTTTCGGCTTGACCGGCCGCTGCCAGTGGGCCACATCCTTGCGCGGAGCGCGGGTCAGGCACAGGCTACCGTCCGGCACGTCGCGACTGACCGATGAACCCGCACCCACGGTGGCGCCCTGGCCGATCCGCACCGGCGCCACCAGCGAACTGTTGGAGCCGATGAAGGCGCCATCGCCGATCAGGGTCTTGTGCTTGTTGGCCCCATCGTAGTTGCAGGTGATGGTGCCCGCGCCGACATTCACCTGCGCGCCGATCTCGGCATCGCCCAGATAGCTCAGGTGGTTGACCTTGGAACCCGGACCGATGCGGGTCTTTTTGGTCTCGACAAAATTGCCGATATGCACGCCCGGCGCCAGTTGGGTCTCGGGCCGCAACCGGGCGAAAGGTCCGATCTGGGCTCCGGCGCCCACGTCCGCGCCTTCGATCCGGCAATGCGACAGGATTTCGACATCGTCGCCGATGATCGCGTCCCGCAACACGCAGAACGGCCCAATTCGCACCCGGTCACCCAAACGCACCGTGCCTTCGAACACCACATTGGCATCGATCACCACATCCCGACCGGTGGTGACCGTACCGCGCACGTCCACGCGCGCCGGGTCCAGCAGGGTCGCGCCACCGCGCATTAAAGCCTCGGCCTGCCGCGCCTGATAGCAACGCTCCAACTGCGCCAGTTGCTGGCGATCGTTGACCCCCTGCACCTCCGCCGGATCGGCCACCGTGAACGGCTCGACCGACACACCGTCGCGCACTGCCAAGGCCACCACATCGGTCAGATAATACTCGCCCTGGGCGTTATCGTTGCCCAGTCCGGCCACCCAGCCGCGCAGCCGCGCTGCGGACACCGCCAGAATCCCGGTGTTAACCTCACTCAGACAGCACTCCGCCGGAGTGGCATCTTTTTCCTCGACGATACGTTGCACCCGCCCCGAATCATCGCGAACGATGCGGCCATAACCGGCTGGGTCGGCCAATTCGACCGTCAGCAGCGCCAACTGGCCACGCCGGGCTGCTTCCACCAGCGGCCGCAGGGTCTCGGCGCGGATCAGGGGAACATCGCCGTACAGCACCAGCACCACGCCAGCCTCATCCAGCAGCGGCAAAGCTTGCGCCATTGCGTGTCCCGTGCCCAGTTGCTCGGTTTGCTCGACCCAGATCACTCCCGCCTCACCCGCGCAGGCGGTTTTAACGGCTTCTCCACCATGGCCGTACACCACAATCCGGGCGGCGTCCGCTTCCAAGCCGCCCGCCGTGGCTAGTACATGGCCCAGCAAGGGCTTGCCGCCCACCGCGTGCAACACCTTGGGTAAATCCGAAACCATGCGCTTGCCCTTGCCGGCGGCAAGGATCACGACCGAAAGCTGCTGCATGACGGGTAGCCTCTGATGAACTCGTTGCCGGTATTGTAGCGAACGTCGCCCCTAAGATCGCCAGTTCCGGCTGCCGCGCCGGCGGTGGAATCCCTCGTCGGCGGACGAAAAACAAAAAAGGCCGTGACAGCGTCACGGCCCAGAGGGGTCGAACTTATTGTTATTGTTAGCCGGAATTAACCCGATTTGCGCTGCCTGCGCATCTTCGCGATGGTCTGCAACTGAGCGATCGCTTCGGCCAGTTCGACCTTAGCCCTGGCGAACTCAAACTCGCTTCGGCTATCGGCGATCACCTGCTCGGCGCGCTGCTTGGCGGACTGCGCGGCAGCTTCATCCAGATCCCTGGCCCGTTCGGCCGTATCGGATAGAATGGTCACCAGGTTCGGTTGCACTTCCAGCAGCCCGCCCGAGACATAGAACAGTTGCTCGTCGCCACCCTGCAGGCGAACTCGAACCTGACCGGGTTTCAGCCGCGTCAGCAACTGGCTGTGGCGCGGCAAAATGCCCAACTCGCCCAATTCACCCGGCGCGGTCACCATCT
Source organism: Candidatus Competibacter sp. (assembly GCA_049663445.1). GTDB lineage: Bacteria > Pseudomonadota > Gammaproteobacteria > Competibacterales > Competibacteraceae > Competibacter. The sequence goes on along the minus strand of JBATDL010000691.1, from coordinate 2,647 downwards.
CGACGGGTCCGGAGAATAGCTCTTTCTCCGCGCTGACGATGTCGACGTGCAGTGTCATGGCCATGGTGCGTCCTCTTGTCGGTTGCGAATGGAGTGCGGTTCCGGAAGCGACACGCCGCTCCGGGCCGCTACCCCATTACAGCTTGTTGGCCTTTTCCACGGCCTCGTCAATCGAGCCGACCATGTAGAACGCCTGTTCGGGCAGATGATCGTACTCGCCGGCCACGATGCCCTTGAACGCTGCAATGGTGTCCTTGAGCGCAACGTATTTGCCGGGTGAACCGGTGAACACTTCGGCCACGAAGAACGGCTGCGACAGGAAACGCTGAATCTTACGCGCCCGCGCCACCACCAGCCGGTCTTCCTCGGACAACTCGTCCATACCCAGAATGGCAATGATGTCCTTCAGTTCCTTGTAGCGTTGCAGCGTACTCTGCACCGCGCGGGCGGTATCGTAGTGGTCCTGCCCCACCACCAGCGGATCCAACTGCCGGGAGGTGGAATCCAGCGGGTCCACCGCCGGGTAGATGCCCAGTTCGGAAATCTGGCGGGATAGCACCACCGTGGCGTCCAAGTGAGCGAAGGTGGTGGCCGGCGATGGGTCGGTCAGGTCGTCGGCGGGCACGTACACCGCCTGAATGGACGTGATGGACCCGGTCTTGGTTGAGGTAATGCGCTCCTGCAACACGCCCATTTCCTCGGCCAAGGTCGGCTGGTAACCCACTGCGGACGGCATGCGGCCCAGCAGCGCGGAGCACTCGGTGCCGGCCAAGGTATAACGGTAAATGTTATCCACGAACAGCAACACGTCGCGGCCTTCGTCGCGGAAGTTCTCGGCGATGCTCAGACCGGTCAGGGCCACGCGCAGCCGGTTGCCCGGCGGCTCGTTCATCTGGCCATAGACCAGAGCCACCTTGTCCAGCACGTTCGAATCCTTCATCTCATGATAGAAGTCGTTGCCTTCGCGGGTCCGCTCACCCACGCCGGCAAACACCGAATACCCCGAGTGCTCGATGGCGATGTTGCGGATCAGCTCCATCATGTTGACGGTCTTGCCCACGCCGGCACCGCCGAACAGGCCCACCTTGCCACCCTTGGCGAACGGGCAAAGCAAGTCGATAACCTTGATGCCGGTTTCCAGCAGTTCGGTCGCGCCCGACTGATCCTCGTAGCTGGGCGCCGGCTGATGGATGGCGCGATAGGTGTCGGTCTCCACCGGCCCCTTATGGTCGATCGGTATCCCCAGCACGTTCATGATCCGGCCCAGAGTGGGCGTACCCACTGGCACCGAGATCGGCGCTCCGGTATTGGAGGCGACCATGTTGCGCTTCAGCCCTTCGGACGCTCCCATGGCGATGGTGCGGACCACGCCGTCGCCCAACTGCTGCTGCACTTCCAGGGTCAGCCCGTTTTCATCGAGACGCAGCGCGTCGTAGATCTTGGGCACCGACCCGCGGGGGAACTCGACATCCACCACCGCGCCGATGATTTGCACAACATTGCCAGAACTCATGCTTTGGGTTCCTCTCATAACTTGTTTCACCGCACGCCTGCCCCAGAATGGGAGCAGGCGCGCGCCGTGACCTTACACCGCTGCGGCGCCACCCACGATCTCGGCCAGTTCCTGGGTAATCGACGCCTGCCGGGCCTTGTTGTAGATCAATTGCAACTCATCGATCAGGGCGCCAGCGTTGTCAGTCGCGCTCTTCATGGCCACCATGCGGGAAGCCATCTCACAGGCGACATTTTCCACCAGAGCCTGATACACCACGGACTCGCCGTAGCGCCGCAGCAGCAGTTCGATGAGATCCTTGGGATCGGGTTCGTAGATGTAATCCCAACGATGAGCGGGCGCGGCTTCCTGCACATCGGCGGTGACCGGCACCAGTTGCTCGATCTTGGGCTTCTGGCTCATGGTGTTTACGAACTCGTTGTACACCAGGTGAATAGCGTCCACCCGCCCCTCGGCAAACGCATCGGCCATGACCTTGACCGGACCGAGCACATCCTCGAAACGGGGAGCATCGCCCAGATGGGAAACATGGGCGACAATGTTGCCTTTCAGCCGACGGAAAAACTGAAACGCCTTGGTGCCGATCGTACAGATGTCGATCTCGACTCCTTGGCTCCGCCATTGCTGCATGGCGACGATGGTCGTCTTGAACAGGTTGGTATTGAGTCCCCCGCACAGACCACGGTCGGTCGAAACCACAATGAGCCCAACACGTCTGACCTCGCGCTCCACCAGTCCTGGACTACGGTACTCGGTATGCGCATGAGCCAAGTGCGAGATGACGTTGCGAATCTTGGTCGCGTAAGGCCGAGCCGCTCGCATGCGCTCCTGCGCCTTGCGCATTTTGCTCGCCGCCACCATTTCCATGGCTTTGGTGATCTTCTGAGTACTTTTGATACTCTTGATTTTGGTTCGTATCTCTTTGGCACCGGCCATGCTGCACCCCGTTCAGACGAAGTGGGCTCTGAAATCTTCCACGACCTTCTTAATGCCGCTTTCGATCTCATCGTTGTAGTCGCCCGTCGCGTTGATCTGGTCGATCAAGGCGGCGTGGTTGGCCCGTGCGAACGCCAGCAATCCGGCTTCGAAGTCGCCGATCTTGTTGAGCGGCACATCGTCCAGATAGCCCCGATC
>JBATDL010000690.1:0-3822 GCA_049663445.1 Candidatus Competibacter sp. | reverse complement strand
GTGTGGAGGCGCTGATCACCAATTTTCATCTGCCGGAGTCCACCCTGCTGATGCTGGTGGCGGCCTTTGCTGGCCACGCCGAAATCTTGCACGCCTACCGCCACGCGGTCGAACGGGGCTACCGTTTCTTCAGCTACGGCGACGCCATGTTCCTCACCCGCCGGCCTCACACCTGAGCCGGGCGGAGCCACGCCGGCCAAACCGGCGGCGGAGCACTTGAAATTCTCTCCACAGAACCTATAGATTCCCAGCCCCCTTCTCAGGAGACAACACCCATGAAGCGTATCCTGCTGTTCGTCGCCACCAACCTGGGCGTCGTGCTGCTGTTGGGCGCGATCACCCGGCTGCTGGGTGTGGATCGATTTTTTTATCAGTCCGGCCTGAATCTGACCAGCCTGCTGATCTTCGCCACCGTCTTCGGCATGGGCGGCTCCCTGATCTCGCTGCTGATGTCGAAATGGATCGCCAAAATGTCGGTCGGCGCCCAGGTCATCGAACAGCCGCGCACCCAGACCGAGCAGTGGCTGGTGGAAACCGTGCGCGGCCAGGCGCAGCAGGCCGGCATCGGCATGCCGGAAGTGGCTATTTACGACTCGCCGGAGCCCAACGCCTTTGCCACCGGCGCCAACCGCAACGCGGCGCTGGTCGCGGTGAGCACCGGTTTGCTGGAACAGATGACCGCCGAGGAGGCGGAGGCGGTGCTGGGCCACGAGGTCAGCCACGTCGCCAACGGCGACATGGTGACGCTGGCCCTGATTCAGGGCGTGCTCAACACCTTCGTGATTGCACTGTCGCGGGTGGTCGGATACCTGGTGGATCAGGCACTGTCTTCCCGCGACGGAGAACATCGCGGCCCCGGCATCGGCTACTGGATCACCAGCATGGCGATGGAGATCGTGTTCGGCCTGCTGGCTTCGCTGGTGGTGATGTGGTTCAGCCGTCGGCGCGAGTTCCACGCCGACGCCGGCGGCGCCCAACTGGCCGGCCGCAGCAAGATGATCGCTGCGCTGGAACGGTTGCGGCAGTTGTCGGAACCGTCGCAACTGCCCTCGCAGATGGCGGCGTTCGGCATCAACGGCGGTCTGAGCGACGGGCTGCGCAAGCTGTTCATGACCCATCCACCGCTGGAAGAACGCATCGCAGCGCTGCGCCGGCAGGCTTGAGCGACGACGCAATCCGCGCGATGTCGTGCGGGTTGCGTCTCAGCCAGAGTACTGCCGGAAGTCGAAATCCAACTGCGGGCTGGTTTCCGCGACCATGTTGCCCTGTACCAGCGTGACGCCGAACTGCCAGATGCTGGCCATCTGCGGCGCGGTGGACACGCCGGCGGCTACGACCCGGATTTTCAGCCCGTGGGCCTGCTCGGCCAAGCCCGCCATCGCCAAGCGGCTATTTTCGTCCTTAGCCTTGGCCAGACGCTCGATCAGACTGCCATCCAGCTTGATGTAATCGGGCACCAGTTCCCGCAGCAGGCGATCGGAATGCGCCTTGCCACCGAAGTGGGATAGGGCCAGACCGCAGCCCAGCTCCCGCAGGCGGGCGCGTAGTTGCCGGGTTTCGTCGAAGCTATCGTCGGCGTTGCTTTCCTTGATTTCCAACACCAGATGGTGACCCGACAGCCGACTGTCCTTGCAGCGCTTGCCGAACCAGTCGAAGAATTCCGGGTCTGCCAGCGAGTTGCGGGATAGCCGGACGAACAGAATCGGCAGCTTGGCCCTCGCCTTGTTCAGTTCGATGAGCGCCGACAGCGCGCGGATGATCGTCCATTTGTCCAGGGCGCCCATCAGACCGTAACGCACCGCCACGGCGCCCAGCTTGTCCAGGGGCTGAAGTTTCTCGGCGTCGTCCAGGATTTGCAGATAAACCTTGTAGCGCGCCTCATGCGCGTTTTCGAAGCTGACGATCGGCTGGTAGAGCAGGCTTAGACGCCCCTTAGTCAGGGCGTTCCGAATCATGCGGATGCTGGCTTCATCCTGCTCGCTGATGGCGCCGCCACCACCCTGCCGCTCTTCCTTGGGCGGTTTGTAGATCTCGACCTTATTGCCACCTTTCTGGCGGGCGCCTTCGCAGGCGCGGTCGGCATGAGCCAAAATCTGGACGGCGCTCTCGTGGCTATCCTGTGCCTGACAGACGCCGACGCAGCAGGTGGTCGTGAACAGCTTGCCATTGATTTGAAAACTGTGTTCGGCGATCGCCAAGCGGATCTTCTCGGCCAGCACCATGGGGTCGGTGGACGACCGCGCCGGCACGTAAATCGTGAACACGCCGCTGGCAAAATTGGCGGCGATGTCTTCGAGCGCGAGCATCTCCTTGAACAGGCTGGTGACTTCCAGCATGAACTGTTCGATGGCCTCGAACCCCATGGCGTAGCGGATGGCGGCGTAATCGGTGAACAGGATGTACAACACGGTGCCGTCGTGGTCGATCTCCAGGGTTTCGAGGAAAAATCGCCGGCTGTATAGCCCCGTGGTGTCGTCGTATTTGAGCAGATTTTCCAACTGCTGGTTGTAGACACTCTTTTCCGGAGTCGCGTCCCGCACGATGACCTGGGTACAGGGCTCGTCGTTCATCCGGGTCGGCGCGCATTCCAGCAGCACGGGGAAGGTCTGACCGTTGCTGCGTACCCCGACCAGTTCCACCGGTTCGATCGCCTTGCCCGAGCGGATACTGCGTCGCAAAACGCTCTTCAACGCGTCCCGGTAGGTCGGCGGTACCATGTGAACCAGTTGAATCTGCGCCAGATCCTCCTTCCTCGCGTAGCCGAACAGGTTCAGGTAGGCCGGATTGGCGTAGCTGTGGACGCCTTCGTGAATGTAGGCGATGGCCTCCTGGATGTTTTCCAGCAGTGCCTGGCTGCGGTTTTCACTCTCTTTAAAGCGGGTTTCGAAGGACTGTTCGCGCTTGCGGCCCTGCAGGTGGCGCAGCTCCTTGCGCACCACCGCCACCAGATGGTCGGCATCGTCCAGGTTAAAGAAGTCGTCGGCGCCCTCCTCCAGCAAGCGGGCGGGCTTGTGCCGTTGACGGCATTCATCGTCCATCACGACGATGATCGGAATATCCTGCTTGGCTTCGACCACCATGAGGCGCAGTTCGGCGATACTGGGGGAGTCTTCGGCCAAGCGCAGCAGGATCAGATCCAGCGGCTGGTAATCGATCGCGCTGCGAATCTTTTCGGTTTGGTCGGCCTGGATCAGCTCAAGCTGGTAGCCTTCGCCGCGCAGGGTCTTGACGATATGGTCGACATCGTCTTGAACCTGATCCGCGACGAGCAGGTTGATGACGGAAGGCTCAGACACGCGTTCCAACCTCTGCTGGTGGCCAGGATGCAAATTGGAAACAGGATGGCGCCAGCCACACTGTCATACTGGGGTCTTGGCCGGTTGGTCCGGCAGTTCCCGCACCAACCGGGGTACCAGGTAGCCCGGCAACTGCTGGCGTAATGTTTCCATAATAGCCGATGCCTCGCTTTCCTTCACCTCGAAATGAGCCGCGCCGCGTACCCGGTCGAGCAGGTGCAGGTAGTAGGGCAGCACGCCAGCGGCAAACAGTGCCTCGCTCAACTCGGCCAGCGTCGTCGCCGAATCGTTGACCCCGCGCAGCAGCACCGTCTGATTCAGCAAAGTCACGCCGGCTGCCGCCAGTCGGCGCAGCGCCGCGCGCACGGTCCCGTCGATTTCGCGCGGGTGGTTGGCGTGAACGACCAGTACCCGTTGCAGGTGGGTTTGGGCCAACACCGTCAGTAGCCCGTCATCGACCCGTTCGGGCAATACAATGGGCTGCCGGCTGTGGATGCGCAAGCGTTCCAGATGAGGGATGCGGTCC
>JBATDL010000689.1:0-3485 GCA_049663445.1 Candidatus Competibacter sp. | reverse complement strand
GTCCGCGCCAGCCAGTCGTCCAGCAGCTCCCGCGCCGCCGCCAGCGCTCCCGTCAGCGGATCCGGGAATTCGGGCGGATCAGGCACGCGGCGTAGCGCCTGTTCGCTCAGCGCCGCGACCTGATCGGGGTCGGTCACCCCCAACGCCCGCCAGTAGGCGCTCAAGCGGCCGAGCAACACGTCGTCGGACGGCGCTGCGGTCGGCGCCGCCAAATACATTGGCGCCGAACTCACTTGGGCGCGGTCCACTGGTAGCTCCAGGTTTCGGTCAACACGTCGTCACCGAGCTTGAGAAAGCAGCGCAGTTCGGCCGAATCGTTCCCCTGCGGCAACAGCTCGAAGGACACGCGCCAACCTTGGGTATAGGTGTTTTTCTGGGCCACGATGTTCTGAATCTGGCCGGCGGACGCGCTGATCATCGCCTTCACCGGGGCATTCTCCGGCAGTTTGCTCAGGGCTTCGCCGCCGAAATCGATCACGAACCGCCGCCGCGAGGCATCCAGATCGCCGGCGCCGCCAGCACCCACCCGGCTGGTCAACGCATGGCCACCCGGAGAAAGATTCGGCAGGTCGAGGAAGAAATACAAACGGTAGTTGAACTCCAGTTGCTGACCGGCTTCGACCGGTTTCATCGGGTTCCAGAATGCGGCGATGTTGTCGTAGCGCTCGGCGGTGCTGGGGATTTCGATCAAATGCACCGAGCCTTTGCCCCATTCGCCCTCCGGCTCGACCCAGAGGCTCGGCCGACTGTGGTAATGCGCCTCCAGATCCTGGTAGTCGTCGAAATTGCGGTCGCGCTGCAACAAACCGAAGCCGCGCGGATTGTTGTCCTGGAAGGCGCTGATGCGCAGCCGGGTCGGATTATTGAGCGGGCGCCAAATCCATTCGCCGCCGCCGGTGGCCATCAGCAACCCGTCGGAATCGTGCACCTGCGGGCGGAAATCGTCGAAGAACCGCTCATTCAAGGCACCGTGGTAAAACATGCTGGTCAGCGGTGCCACGCCGAGCTTTTGCACACCCTCGCGGACAAAGAGGTTGGCCTTGACATCGATCTGGGTGTTGACACCCGGCTTGATGACGAAGCGGTAGGCGCCGGTCAGGCTCTGGCTGTCCAACAGTGCGTACACAGTTAATTCAGTGGCGTCCTTATCGGGTTTCTCCAACCAGAACTCGCGGAAATAGGGAAATTCCTCAGGCTTGGTCAGGCCGGTATCGATGGCCAAACCGCGCGCCGAAAGACCGTAGTTCTGATTTTGGCCGACGGCACGGAAGTAGCTGGCGCCCAGAAACACCGCGACTTCGTCGTAGTGGCTGTCGGTATGCAGCGGATACAACACCTTGAAACCGGCGAAACCCAAATTCTTGGGCAGCTCCTCCGGCATCTTGTTCTTGCCGTAGTCGAACAGATCGTTGGCATATTCCAGAGGCCGGCTCTCGCCCTCGTCGACCACATTGATAACGACCCGTTGGAAGAACAGGAAACCCAGCGGCGCGAATTGGATCTCGAACGGCAGCGCCTGATCGCGCCACAGGCTCTTCTCCACCCGGAAGCGAATGTCGCGGTATTGGTCGTAATCCAGGTTCTTGAGAAAATCGGGCAGCGTGTTGCCCTGTGCCTGAAACGGCTGGGTCGCCAGCACCTCGGCGCGACGGCGGACATCGGCGAAATTGAAGCGTTTTGGGGGAGGGGTCGTGGCCTGAGTGGATTCGGGTACGTTGGGCGCGCCGAAGCTCGCCACTGGACAGAACCCGACGCCGGTCAGCAAAATCAGACTCAGCAGCATACGAAATTTCACGGTGTTACGGCTCCCTGAGCGTGTAATCCAATACGTTTAACGGTCGTTTCCAAACGCTGGCATTGTATGGTTATTAGATCGTTCCGACTATGCCTTGGCGCCAGCATCGTCGAAAACAGGCGACAAGGAATTCTCGCCATTTTGGCGGTCCCGGTCGGTGGGGTTCCCCGTTTATCGACCATCCCGACCGACCGGGTCTTGCGTCTGGTCCTACATATTTCGCCGGTACTGCCCGCCGACATCGAACAGGGTGCTGGTAATCTGCCCCAACGAGCAGCAGCGCACCGCATCGACCAGCACCGCGAACAGGTTTTCGTTGGCGATGGCCGCCTGTTTCAGCCGCGCCAGTATCCGGTCGCCCTCCGGGCGATTTCGCGCCTGGAATTCCCGCAGCCGCCGCAACTGGCTCTGCTTTTCCTCCTCGGTGGAACGGGCCAGTTCGATCTTGATTTGATCACCCTTGGCGTTGGGGTTGCGGAAGGTGTTGACACCGACGATGGGCAATGAACCATCGTGCTTGAGGGTTTCGTAATAGAGCGATTCCTCCTGAATCTTGCCGCGCTGATAGCCGGTTTCCATCGCCCCCAACACGCCGCCGCGCTCGCTGATCCGCTCGAACTCCTGCAACACCGCTTCCTCCACCAGATCGGTCAATTCCTCGATAATGAACGCGCCCTGATTGGGGTTCTCGTTCTTCGCCAAGCCCCATTCCTTGTTGATGATCAACTGCACCGCCATCGCCCGCCGCACCGATTCCTCGCTCGGGGTGGTGATCGCCTCGTCGTAGGCATTGGTGTGCAGGGAGTTGCAGTTGTCGTAAATGGCGATCAGGGCCTGGAGCGTGGTGCGAATGTCGTTGAAATCCATTTCCTGGGCATGTAGGGAACGGCCCGAGGTCTGAATGTGATATTTCAGCTTCTGGCTGCGCTCGTTGGCGCCGTACTTGTCGCGCATGGCCGTGGCCCAAATCCGCCGCGCCACCCGGCCCATCACCGCGTATTCCGGGTCCATGCCGTTGCTGAAGAAGAACGACAGATTCGGGGCGAAGTCGTCGATGTGCATCCCACGCGCCAGATAGGATTCGACGTAGGTAAAGCCGTTGGCCAGGGTAAAGGCCAGTTGCGAGATCGGATTGGCGCCGGCTTCGGCGATGTGATAACCGGAAATCGAGACCGAGTAGAAATTCCTGACGCCGTGATGGACAAAGTATTCTTGAATGTCGCCCATCATCTTCAGCGCGAACTCGGTGGAGAAAATGCAGGTATTCTGGCCTTGATCTTCCTTGAGAATATCGGCCTGCACGGTGCCCCGCACGTTGGCCAGCACCCACTCCTTGATCTTCTCGATCTCGTTATCGGTTGGCGGCCGATGATTGTCGCGTTCGAACTTCTCGATCTGCTGATCGAAAGCCGTGTTGAAAAACATCGCCAGAATCATCGGCGCTGGACCGTTGATGGTCATCGATACTGAAGTGGTCGGGCAGCACAGATCGAAGCCCGAATACAGCACCTTCAGATCGTCCATGGTGGCGATGGAGACACCGGAATTGCCGACCTTGCCGTAGATGTCCGGCCGCTCGTCCGGGTCGCAGCCATACAGCGTCACTGAATCGAAGGCGGTGGACAGCCGGGTGGCCTCGGCATGCTCGGACAGTTTCTTGAAGCGGCGGTTGGTGCGGAACGGGTCGCCT
>JBATDL010000688.1:0-3381 GCA_049663445.1 Candidatus Competibacter sp. | reverse complement strand
GAGTAGAACCGCGTCGCCCGGCTGCGCCCGGCTGGCGGAGATGTCCACGCCGGCCGGAATTACGCCGACGCCGGTGGTGGTGATGAATACCCCATCGCCCTTGCCGCGCTCCACCACCTTGGTGTCGCCGGTGACGATGGGCACCTCCGCGTCTCGCGCCGCCCGCGCCATCGATTCCACGATGCGTTTCAGATCGGCCAGCGGGAAGCCTTCTTCCAGAATGAAGCCGGCGGCTAGATACAGCGGTCGCGCGCCGGCCATCGCCACATCGTTGAGCGTGCCGTGCACCGAGAGACAACCGATGTTGCCACCGGGAAAGAACAGCGGCGACACCACATGGCTGTCGGTGGCCATCACCAGCCGCCCGGCCGGAACGGTCAAACGGGCGCAGTCATCCTGGGCGCGTAGCCAGTCGTTATCGAACGCAGCTAGAAATAATTCCTCAATCAATTGCGCCATCGCCCGGCCGCCGCCGCCGTGGCCGATTTCGACGCAACCCCGAGCGAGATCGAGCTTGCGGGCGTAGGCTTCCCGCCGGGAACTCATGACGCCACCGCCTGCCGGAATCGCCCATAGTGATAGTGCGCCGCGCAGGCGCCTTCGGCCGAGACCATGCAGGAACCCAGTGGATGATCGGGGGTGCAGACGGTGGCGAACACCTTGCATTCTTCCGGACGCCTGACGCCGCGCAACACCTCGCCACAGGCGCAGGCCTTGTGGTCGCTGGCCTGAATCGTGGGCACGGCGAAGCGGCGCTCGGCGTCCCAGTCGGCGAACGCCGGTCGGATCGCCAGGGCGCTGTTCGGTAGTTCGCCCAGGCCGCGCCATTCGAAGCTCGGGCGGATCTCGAACACCTCGTCCATCAATTGTTGCGCCTTGCGATTGCCCTCGGCGCCGACCGCGCGGGTGTATTGATTGTCTACCCGAACCTCGCCCGCGTTGAGCTGGCGCACCAGCATCAGAATCGATTGCAACACATCCAGCGGTTCGAAGCCGGTGATGACCAGCGGTCGATCGTATTCGGCGGCGACAAAGTCGTAGGCGCGGGTGCCGATGATGGTGCTGACGTGCGCGGGGCCGATGAAGCCGTCAACCACCCCGGCGCTACGCGCCACCTCTCCTTGCAAAGGAGGGGAACGATCCGTCTCCAGCAGCGCCCGCAACGCCGGTGGAGTGAGGACGTGATTGCAGTACACGCTGAAGTTGCCCAGCCCTTCGCGCCGGGCTTGCCGAAGGACAACGGCGGTGGGCGGGGTGGTGGTCTCGAAGCCGATGGCGAAGAACACCACCGGTTGATCGGGCTGGGCGCGGGCGATCTCCAGCGCATCGCTGATCGAGTACACCATCCGTACATCTGCGCCGCGCGCCTTGGCCTTGAGCAAGGTGTCGCCCTGGGCGCCGGGTACGCGCAGTAGGTCGCCGTAGCTGCACAGAATCACCCGCTCGCGTTCCACTAGATCGATCGCGGCCTGCAACCGTCCGCTTGGCAGCACGCACACCGGACAGCCGGGGCCGTGAATCAGTCGCACCTCGGCCGGCAACAGGTCTTCGATGCCATAGCGGCAGATGGCGTGGGTGTGACCGCCGCAGAATTCCATCAGCGCATACCGACGGTCCGGTTGAATCTCCCGCTGGATGCGGGTCGCCAGACCATGCGCCAGGCGGCCGTCGCGAAATTCATCCAGGTATTTCATCGTCCGCCATCTCCGAGAATTCGGCGATCAGCCGCAGGGTTTCCGCCGCCTCTTTCGGGTCCAGGCGGTTGAGGGCATAGCCGACATGGACGATGACGTAATCGCCGATTTGCACGTCGTCCACCAGTGCGGTGGAAATCGTCTTGCGCACGCCGCCCATGTCTACCACGGCGTGCTCCATGTCGACCAACTCGGCTACTTGCGCGGGAATGGCGAGGCACATGCTGAAGAACCTCCAAAAGCACGGTATGGAGATGGAGCGATGAAAAAGAGTTCAGATATCGTGTCCGTACTCTTTATCTCTACAGCTTAGACCACCCACCGGACCTCTGAAGGTTTCCCATTCGTGATATCGAACGCTCCAACCGGCTGGCCGATTCGGGTTGAAATTCATCTTGGTTTAAGGTTGGCCTGATAGAATTTAAATTCCTTAAATAATTAGGGGGAAATCATGAAAAAACGGTTTGTCTCCGGATTGCTCGGTATGGCGGTTCTGACCGGCGCGGCGTTCGCCGCCGAGGGCCAGTGGCAGGCACTGCCGGACAAGGCGCCCGCGCCTGCCGACAATCCGACCACCGAAGCCAAGGTGACACTCGGCAAGATGTTGTATTTCGACACGCGTTTTTCGTCGACCGGCACGGTGTCCTGTTTTTCCTGTCACAACGTGATGGAGGGCGGCGACGATCACCGCCCCACGTCGATCGGCGTCCACGGCCAAGTGGGCGGACGCAACGCCCCGACGGTTTGGAATGCGGCGTTCCTTTCCGCGCAGTTCTGGGACGGTCGCGCGCCTTCGCTTGAAGAACAGGCCAAGGGGCCGCCGACCAACCCCATAGAGATGGGCATGGAAAATCTGAACGCCACCATCGCCCGCATCCAGGCGATTCCGGGGTACAAGCCGTACTTTACAGCGGCGTTCGGCCAGGGCGATGCCGTGACCATGGACAACGCTGCCAAGGCCATCGCCGCCTACGAGCGTACCCTGATCACGCCGGATAGTGCCTATGATCGCTACGTCAAGGGTGACAAGAAGGCCATGACCGAACAGCAGGTGCGGGGCATGGACACCTTCGCCAAGACCGGCTGCACGGCCTGCCATTCCGGTCCCGCCTTCAACGGCTCGGCCAATCTGCCGATGGGACAGGGCTTTTTCATGAGGTTCCCGACGTTTTCCGGCAGCGTCTACGAGGCACGGTATAAGTTCACCGAGGATCTGGGACGCTATACCGTCACGAAGCAGGATGCCGATAAAAATATGTGGCGAGTGCCAACGTTGCGGAATCTGACCTACACCGCGCCCTACTTCCACAACGGTTCGGTACAGAGTCTGGATGAGGCGGTACGGGTGATGGCCAAGACCCAGCTCAACAAGGATCTGAGCAAGAGCGAAGTTCAGGACATCGTCGCGTTCTTGGGAGCGCTGGATGGTTCCTTCCCGCAACAGCTCATGCCCAGGCTGCCGCCAACGCCCGGCAATCTGCTGACGGGAAACTAGACATAGTCATGCACCACGCGGCGCGCACCGGTCGGCCAGCAGGCTGTGGTGGCCGGTTCGCCCGCCGTTCCTCGTAAATCTCTCACCTCTGGGGCAGGGGTCAGCTCGGTTCGGCCAGTATCGCTACCCACGCCTGACCCAGACTCAGGCCGCCATCGTTGGGCGGCGCCTGCCGGGCGGTCAATACCTGCC
>JBATDL010000687.1:0-9009 GCA_049663445.1 Candidatus Competibacter sp. | reverse complement strand
GCCGGCGCAGTTCGGCCTTGATCAGGTTTTGGTGAACACCCCGTAGCTCGCCCTTGACCCGGACGCCGCGTTTGTCGGTGCCTTCCCACTTGAAAGTCAGCTCTTCATCTTTTTTCTTGGCTTTCGCCAGTGTCGGTTGTTTGGCCACGGCAGTTAATCCGTTGTCACTCGGTTGATTTCTTCGAGACTGGTGACGCCGGCACGGATCTTGTTTAGACCCGACCGGCGCAAGTCGTTGATGCCTTCTAGACGTGCCTGCTTGGCGATTTGCAACACATTGCCGTTTTCCATGATGATCCGGCCGATTTCCTCGGAAATCGGCATCACTTCGTAGACGCCGACCCGGCCCTTGTAGCCGTGATTGCATTGGTCGCAGCCGACGGCTTTTAATACGGTCAGATCCTTCAGTTCGCTCTCAAGAAAGCCTTGGTTGATCAGCTCCTCCGGCGGAATGTGTGCTTCTTCCTTGCAGTGCGGGCACAACCGGCGCGCCAGTCGCTGGGCGATGATGAGCGTCACGCTGGATGCGATGTTATAGGGCGCCACCCCCATGTTGACCAAGCGGTTGAGAGTTTGCGGCGCGCTGTTGGTATGTACCGTGGACAGCACCATGTGGCCGGTCTGGGCGGCCTTGATGGAGATCTCGGCGGTTTCCAGATCGCGGATCTCGCCGACCATGATGATGTCCGGGTCTTGGCGTAGGAAGGCACGCAGGGCGTTGGCGAAGGTCATGCCGACCTTGGGGTTAACGTTGACCTGATTGATGCCGGTCAGGTTGATTTCCACCGGATCCTCGGCGGTGGAAATGTTGACCGACGATGTGTTCAGGATGTTGAGCGCCGTGTACAGCGACACGGTTTTGCCGCTGCCGGTGGGGCCGGTCACCAGCACCATGCCCTGCGGTCTTTGAATCGCCTTGAGAAACAGTTCTTTCTGGTGGTCCTCGTAGCCCAGGGCTTCAATGCCGAGTTGGGCGCTGCTGGGATCGAGCAGGCGCAACACCACCTTTTCGCCCCAAAGGGTGGGCATGGTGTTGACGCGAAAATCGATGGCCCGTTGTTTGGTCAAGTAAAGTTTGAGCCGTCCGTCCTGCGGCACCCGGCGTTCGGCGATGTCGAGTTGGGCCATGATCTTCAGGCGCGCGGCCAGCCGTGGCGCCATCGAGACGGGCGGTTTGTAGAGTTCGTCCAGGATGCCGTCCTGGCGCAGGCGTACCCGATAAGTTTTTTCGTAAGGTTCGAAGTGGATGTCGGAGGCGCCGCGGTTGATGGCCTGGATAATGACCTGGTTGACGAATCGCACCACCGGCGCATCGTCGGTGTCGGCTTGAGTGAGTGTCGTTTCAATCTTGGCCGGGTCGTTCTCGCTGCCGTAGTCGAGATCGCCGATCTCCTGATCAACCATGGCCGATGCCGGCGCTTCGACGGCGGAATCGAGCATCTTGGCTAGCTGTAACCCACTCACGATCACCGGCTCAACGTCCAGCCGGGTTTGGAATTTGATGTCTTCCAGCACCCGCGGGTTGGTCGGATCGCTCAAGCCTATAAACAGTCGCCGGCCCCGTTTGTGCAGTGGCAGGGCGAGGTGCTGGCGGAGCAGCTTTTCCTCGACCAGTTGCACGACGGTTTTGTCGATCTCCAGCGCTTCGATATCGAACAGCGGCAGGTTGAAGCCGCGCGCGGCGACGCGGGCGATATCCTTGTCGCGAGCCAGTTTGTTATCGATCAGGTAGCCGACGAAAGGGACATTTTGCTTGCGCGCCTGCTCGAAAGCCTTCAGTGCGTCGGCCTCGTCGAGCAGATGATGCATGACGAGCTGTCTGGCCAGCCCGACTAGCTGGCCGCCGGGCTGGGTGGCGACATTATTGGGAATACTAGCCATAACTTGATTTGGTTCCTCCAGCGAGTCAGCGTTGCCGATCGCTTGACAGCTCAACTTTAGACCATGCGTGGAGCCTTGGAAAGAGTCACAAGGAGCCGCTGGCCTTTTGTAAAATATAGATTACATCGACAATCCGCTGGCAGAGGGCGTTTCCATCATCGTCGGTTGCGGACGGATACATGAGCTTGGCGGCGGCGTCGCCACGCGTGCGAGTCATTAAGGTGTCATGTTTTTGTCATATTCAGGCAATCTCGGTGGACCATGATCCTGATTTCGATTGAATGGGGAGTCGCGCGATGAAAATGAAACTGCTCACGGTGGCGGTGCTGTCCGCTCTGGGTCTGGTTGCTTGCAGTGATGATGACAACGATACGCCAACGCCGTCATCGACGTCCGTGGTGAAGTCGGTCGAGTTCACCGGAACCGCCGTGCCTGCGACCGATGAGGAGTTCGCCACAACCTACACCACATCGGTTGCCAGGGTGACTTACGAGGACGGCCATGTGAAGGAGGCTCCTCTAAGTTACAATGTGCTGTTCAGCGTCAAGGATGAAGTGGCCGAAGTGAATGGCAAGAAATATCCCGTCGGCCAACTCTACAACTACAAGAGGGAACCGCTGCTCGACCCGATGGGTAATCCGGTGGTGGCCGAAACCCCGGACGCCAATAGCCTACTCAATATCGATGGCAAGCCGTTTCTGGTCACGCACTATGAGTATGACTGGATTTTGAGCGATGGTTCGGTCGCTTATACGACACCGGGTTGGTACACCCGCATGCCGATGTCAATGACCCTGAGCGAGATCGCCCAAGCCAGCGACGGCAAGTTGACCGCGACCAAGGTCAGGCCCATCGATTTTTCCGGGGTCAATGGTCTCTGGATTCCCTGCGCGGGTTCGCAGACGCCTTGGAACACCCATCTGGGTTCGGAGGAAGACTACGATCTGATTTACAACCCGCTCGATTCCGGGAACTACGGTACGACCGCCGCCGGTCTCAAGGCTTTGACCGACCTCTACTTTGATGGAGCACGGCAAGCCACTCCCTATCATTACGGCATCATTCCCGAGGTGACGATCAAGTCCGACGGTTCCACCAGCGTGGTCAAGCATCATGCCATGGGACGCGGGACTTGGGAGTTGTCGCGTTTGATGCCGGACGGACGCACCGCCTACATGGGTGACGACGGCGCCTACGGGCTCATGGCGATGTTCGTGGCCGATAAATACGGCGATCTGTCCTCCGGCACCTTGTACTCCGCGAAATGGCACCAGGTCAGCGATCAGGACGGTGGTCGCGCAACGCTCACCTGGAATCGACTCGGTCATGCCACCGACGCCGAAATCGAGCCTTTGGCCGACAGCCTGACTTTTGCCGATATCTTCAACGCGGTTGATCCGGTCGATGGGCAGTGCGCGGCGGGTTACACGCGGGTGCGAGCGGGTTCCTCCGCCGACGAATGTCTCAGCCTCAAGCCGGGCATGGAAAAGGCCGCTGCCTTTCTGGAAACCCGCCGCTACACGGCCTTGGTCGGCGGCACCACCGAATGGACCAAGATGGAAGGCGTTACGGTCAATGCCAAGGACAAGAAATTGTACATGGCCATATCGAGCATCAGGGACAGCATGACCTCCGATTCGACCGAACCGGTGAATGACATCCGTTTGCCGAAGAACAGTGCCGGCGCGACCTATACTTTGACACTGGACTCTGGAATCAAGGATACCGCCGGAAACGCCATCGATTCCGAATGGGTGGCCACCAGCATGTATGTCGAACCAGCCTTGCTTGGTAAGCCGATCGCCACCGACGAGGTTGGCAATACCGCCGATGTCGACACCGTTGCCAATACCGACAATCTGTTCTTCTCCGAGAAGATGCGCACCCTGTTCATCGGCGAGGATTCGGGAATGCACATCAACAACTTCGTCTGGGCCTATAACGTGGATACCCAGAAGTTGACCCGTATCCTGAGCTTGACTGCGGGTGCCGAATCCACCGGTCTGCAAGTGGTGGATAATCTGAACGGCCATGCCTATGTCATGAGCAATGCCCAGCATTACGGTGATTTCCCAAGCACCACCAATGCCGATCTCAAGGCGCGACTCACGCCGATGATCGACAAGTTTTATGCGCCGGTGGGTTATATCGGAGGGATTCCGGGCTTGTGATCATCCATTGATTCAAACCAATCAAGCTGGCGACTGCCCGGGTCGCTAGCTTTTTTGGTTTTTGCGAGGAGAATCCCGCATGAGCCGTCGGCCACATTTTTCGAATCCGGTAGTGATCGTTCTGATGCTGAGCGCGATGCTGAACGGGTGCAGCGACAGCCAGGGGCAGGCCAACGTTCAAACAGCCAAAGCATCCACTACAGCGACCGTGGTGAGCTATCCACGGGGCGATTTTCGCAGCCCGCTGACCTTTAGCAATCCCTATGCGCATATTCCGGCCCAGTGCCACATTGAAACTTCGCGCGGCACGCAGAACGCCTGTCTGTTCTGCCACAGTAACGGCGCCTATCAGGCTGATCTGGGCAACAATTTCCCGCAGGCCGGCGCCGAGCCGCGTCTTGGTGACTTGCAACTCGAATATTCCTTTACCCCCTTCAGCCCCTTCACACCTTCGCCGAGCCGCAATCCCTGGGAGAATACCCTGACCCCGGAAAAGCTGCGTGAAGCGGTCGCGGCGTTGGGCGTCGATCCCCAAACCTGGGATATGGAAGCGTACATCCGCCAAGACAACTGGCGGGCGGCTTTCGCGCAACGGCCCGGCGATCCCCGTCACTGGGACGGGGGCGAGGAAGCGCCGTTTCGACTGTTTCCGGGACTGGACCCGGCGGATTTACCCGCCGACGCCGACGGTTTCGTCCGCTCCGACACGGCGGGCAATGGCTTCTTCCAGGACGGCGAAGGGCGCTGGATCACCGGCTGGCGGGCGGTGAACTTCATGCCCTACGGCCTCTTTACCCCGATGACCGATTCGGTGTCCGGGATCTACATCCGCTTGCCCCAGTCGTTCATGCAGCGCGGGGACGGCGGTTTCGATCTGGAGGTATACGCTCGGAATCTCGACCTGCTGGAACGAGCGATTCAGGATCGCCTGCGCGAGGAGGACGGCGCAACCTATCGGGGCGCGGCGCAAGCCATTGCGATTGAGCGCGGCCTGTATCCGGTCGGTACCGAGTTCGCTCATCCCCTGCATTACGTGGACGTGGTGGCGGACGGTCGTGACCTCTCGGTCAGTCCCTATCCCGGCACCCGCGCCCGCCGGGTCAAGGAAGTCCGCTATATGTACAAGTGGAAGGCTTTCTATCCCAGTCAATTCCGTCCCGGTGTCAAGGAAGAGGGCGCGCCGGTGTATGGCAATGACGCGCAGGGTTGGGTGGACAATGGGGTGGGTTGGTATCTGGCCGGCTACATCGAAGATGAGAGGGGTGCGTTGCGCCCGCAAAATCGCGAAGAGCTGACCCAGTGCATCGGTTGCCATAGCGGCATCGTTGCCACCGAGTTTCCGCAATTCACATCCGGTACCGGCAACACCGTGGATTCTACTTGGGCGCTGCCGCGCAAGTTCCCCGGCGAACTGGGATGGCGGGAAATGGACTATCTACGCTATCTCGCCCAAGCGGATGCGCCGCCGGACCAGACGCCCGGCATCGCCCAATTGGGTGATCCGTTGAATCGGGGATTGAATAAGGGCGAGTTCCGTCATTTTCTGGACAACGTAGTCGGTGTCAGTCTGTATGGGGACATGCCCGCTTCCATCGAGCGCTTCCTCGCCGCCACCATCCAGCCCGCCAAGGGCTATGCTAGTGCATGGCCGGCGCTCGACACCAGCAGCGCCTCGGCGTTTCAAGACAGTCAGGCGGAACGGCAGCGCTTGCTGCGCGATCTTACCGCGCGGGGTGGCTATCTGACCGTCGACGGTGCGATTCGCGGCGAGCTGCTTTATCCGCCTCGGGCAGATGCCTTGGCCGCCGCGCGCCGCTACCGGCAGGTGGTGGTAACCCAGCGCTACAACAAGGGCAAGGATGTTTTCCCGGAAACGCCGGTGACCTACCGTTATTTCCGGGAAGAAGCGGAAGGCTTCGCGCATCAGGACGGGCGACCCTATCGGGTGGGGGAAGTGATCACCGACCGACCGGTGGATTTGAGCGATCCCGCCTTGATGATCTATGGAGTCGGCATCGCCGAGACGTTGAACGATCCCGAGCGGCCGTTCGAAGCCGGTGGAACCTATCTGCCGGATTACCTGCCCTTGCTGGCCGAGCCTTTGCGTTTTGATGGCGATTGAAACGCTTGGGGTCGATGGGATTGAAAACCCGCCGCTCGACGGGTTTTTCTTTGGGTCACTTGAACGCCTGGGCCACGCAGGGTGACAGATGCGGCGCTTTCAGCAGCGCCTCTCGGTCGATGGTCACGCTCTTCCATTTGGGGTGGCCGCTACCGCGCAGCCCGTCCAGATTGTCGTACACCATTCGGGCGAAGCGACCGATGGCCCGGCAGCGATCTTCGTCCGGACCCTTGTCGCTGGTAAACAGCACGGTTCCAACCGTCAGGGTGGCGACCTCCTGGTCCTGCCAGCCGTAGGTACCGGCAGGGATCGTGGCCGCCTGATAGAAAGACCGAAAGACATCGTGTTTGGCCGCGTTATCCGGAATCGTCACGGAGACCAGATGTGGTTGTTCGCCGGTTTCGAACGGGCGGGCGAATAGCCGGGCCGGCGCGCCAACCACATAGATCATCGCATCCACCTGCCCCTGGCGCAGGGCATCGAGGGCGGCAACTGCGTCCAACTCCAGTTCCGCGGCCGGCTTGATCTGGAAGAGTTCGAGCAGGATCGAGGCAGTACCGTAGGTGCCGCTGACCACATCGCCCATCGCCACCTTTTTGCCGTTCAGATCGGCGAACTGCTTGATTTCTGGTGACTTGGCCAGTACGTGTACTTCCTCTTGGTACAAAGGCAGCACCAGTTGCATCGAGTTGACGACATTCTGTAATTCCTCGGCATCCGCGTCATCGCCGATGGCGGCCTGCATCGCTATCAGACTCAGCGTATCGAACTGGCTTAGGCCGAGTTGGATCGATGGGTATTCATAAACCTTGAAGATATTTTCCAGCGAGCCGGCCGAGGGAATCGTATCGAGATCGATCTGGTGACGACCAGCGAGCTTTTTCAAGTCCCGACCGATCTGGTAGTAAGTACCGGCTTCGCGCCCGGTCATTAGACTTAGTTCGGCGTCGGCGGGCGACGGTGGTGATTCCTGTGCCCGCGCCGGACCGGCCAGCGGGAAGAGGCACAGACAGAGACTGAGAGCGAACAGTCTTTTCATGAGAAAGCTCCAAATGGGGTCGTGGGGGGCGGAGATCAGTTGAGCGAGAATTCGGCGCGGCAGCCGCGATCCACCCAGACACCGCGGCGGTCGTAGCCCCAAGTGTCGTTGTAGCGGCAACTGGCCCGGCTCAACTGGCGATACAGCCGCGCACCGTTGCGGGTGTCGGCCCGACAGTGCCGGTAGTCGCCGTCGGATTCACAACGGAGCGTTTGGTAAGGGTGGTCGGGGCCATTCTCTTTATTGCGCTCCGCAAGCACTGCTCCAAGGACGCCCAGCGCAATCACGCCGCCGACGATCGCCGCCGTATTGTCCTTGTCTTTCTGTTTACCATCGCCGCCGCTGGCGCCGGTATGCAGTTGAAAGTCACCTCGGCAGCCGCGATCCACCCAGACGCCGCGGCGATCGTAGCCCCAGGTGTCGTTATAGCGACAGGCGCTCTTGCTCAGTTGGCGGTAAAGCTGTACGCCGTCCCGGGTATCGGCGCGGCAGTGACGGTAGCTCTGGTTGGTGGATTCGCAACGGATGGTGGCGCCGTGACCACCCCGGCGGTAGCCGTGCTCGCCGTCATAACGGTCACCAGTATTATGGAGGTTATCGTCGTAGCGCCCGCCGTTGTACGGCTGGGCGTCGCCAGGCGTTGGGCTGGCCAGCGCGAACAGGAAGGCCGCAACCAGCAAGGTTGGCCAACCTCGCTGGCAACGCAGCGTGCCGGTGCAATCAGTGGCTGGTTTTGGGGCTATGCTATTCATAAGAGACACTTTTCATAAGGGATACTCTATCCGATGATATGAGACTGATTATAGTCCCGTTCCAGCCCGCGCTGGCGCCGCGAATGCCGGAGTGGGTCGCGGCCGGGGGGAAACGGGTGGAGCGTCAAGCGGTGGCGTGCAACAGAAATTGTTAGAGGGTGAAATCATGGCAGCGAAAACGATGACTGTGAACGTGATCGGATTCATGGAAAGAGATCACCGGATGATTCGCAATATCCTGTCGGTGGCCAGCAACAACGAGTGTGGCTATCTCATGGCGGGCGGTAACCATGAGCTGGCTGATATCCTGATCGTTAACGCCGACGATCCAGCCGCCATGGTGGCTTGGAACGAATATCGGCAGATCGATACGAGTACTGATGTCATTTTCGCTTCGGCCAACTCGCAGTTTGGATCGGAACACGTTTGTATCAAACGACCGTTGATCGCCAGTCAGTTACACGGTGTGCTGGCCTTGGGGGTGATGCGGGAAGGGCCGGCGCCGACCTTGGCGCCGCACAAATATCAGGCGCTTACGCTTAATAAAAGCTTTCTGTTTCGTAACATGTCTCCCAGCCATTTGGAGAAGATCGTCGCTTTGTCGCGGGTAATGACGCTGCCTGCCCAGCATGTGGTGTTCGAGACGGCCGATGTGGGCGCGGAGATGTGCGTCGTCCTAAAGGGGCGGTTGAAAGTCAGTGTGACTAACCGGGAGGGGCGGGAAATCGTGCTGGGCGTGGTCGGGCCGGGCGAGATCGTCGGCGAGATCGCCATGCTCGACGGCCGGGGCCGCTCGGCGACTGCGATCACTCTGACTCCTTGCGACTTGCTGACGATCCACCGCCAGGATTTTATGCCGTTTCTGGAGCAGAATCCCAAGGTGGCGATCGATCTAATCAACGTGTTGGCACTGCGGCTACGGCTCAATACCGAACAATTGGCCGAACTCATCGCTGAGGATGAGGTGTTACACCCCAGCGATTCCCGGTCTCTTTCCTAGTCTTTGATTAATAATGATTTTTTCTCGAAAATTTATCAGTGTTT
>JBATDL010000686.1:0-2692 GCA_049663445.1 Candidatus Competibacter sp. | reverse complement strand
GCCTCGGGGTACGGCGCGCCGAGTTCGTCCACCGCGCAGCCGCCCAGCAGGCCATATTCCAATACCGCATCCAGACCGTGTTCCTGACGCAGGCATTCCAATACTTTCGCCGCCTCGGCGACGATCTCCGGGCCGATGCCGTCGCCGGGCAGGACAAGAATCTTATGGGTCATGCGTGTTCACTTCCTCCGCGAAATTCAGGAAAACAGCCAGGGCGCCTGCTGGCGCCGCCGCGCCTCGTAGGCGCGGATTTCGTCGGCATGACGCAGGGTCAGATCGATGTCGTCCCAACCGTTGAGCAGGCATTCCTTGCGAAATGGATCGATCTGGAAACCGAGCACCGCGCCCTGGGGGGTGAGCACGCTCTGCGCCAGCAGATCCACGGTCAGTCGGTAACCGGGTTGCGCCGCGACCGCCTTGAACAAGTGCTCGACCGTCTCGACGGGCAGCCGCAGCGGCAGCAGGCCCGACTTGAAGCTGTTGGTGAAAAAGATGTCGGCGAAGCTGGGCGCGATCACGCAGCGGATGCCGTACTCGTCCAGTGCCCAGACTGCGTGCTCGCGCGAGGAGCCACAGCCGAAATTTTCCCGCGCCAGCAGGATGCTCGCCTTCCAATAGCGCGGATGATTGAGGGGAAAATCGAGATTTCTCGGTCTTTCCGAACAGTCCATGCCCGGCTCGCCGTGATCCAGATAGCGCCATTCGTCGAACAGATGAGGGCCGAAACCGGTGCGCTTGATCGATTTCAGGAATTGCTTGGGGATAATCGCGTCGGTGTCCACATTGGCGCGATCCAGGGGAACTACCAGACCGTCGAGTCGGGTAAAAGCTTGCATCGGCATCCTCCTCAAAATATCCGCACGTCCACGAAATGGCCAGCCAACGCCGCCGCCGCCGCCATCGCCGGGCTGACCAGATGGGTGCGCCCACCCTGCCCCTGCCGCCCCTCGAAATTGCGGTTGGAGGTCGAGGCGCAGTGCTCGCCGGGCAGCAAGCGATCGGCGTTCATCGCCAGGCACATCGAACAGCCCGGCTCGCGCCACTCGAAGCCAGCGGCGGCGAACACCCGATCCAAACCCTCGGCCTCGGCCTGTTGCTTCACCAAGCCGGAACCCGGCACCACCAGCGCCTGCTTGATGCTCGGCGCGACCTTGCGGTCCTTGATCACGGCCGCCGCCGCGCGCAGGTCCTCGATGCGACCGTTGGTGCAGGAGCCAATGAACACCCGATCCAGCTTGATCGAGGTGATCGGCATGTTCGGCCGCAAACCCATGTAGCGCAGCGCCCGTTCCATGCCGTCGCGCTTGACCGGGTCGGTTTCCCGGGCGGGATCGGGAACGCGCCCACCCACCGCCGCCACCATCTCCGGTGAAGTCCCCCAGGTCACCTGCGGCTGGATCGTCGCCGCGTCCAGCGTCATCACCTGGTCGAATTCGGCGTTGGGATCGCTATGTAGCTCGCGCCAGGCCGTGACCGCCTGAGCCCACCATTCGCCTTGCGGCGCGAACGGCCGACCCTTGACGTAGGCGAGAGTGGTGTCGTCCACCGCGATCATGCCGGCGCGGGCACCAGCCTCGATGGCCATGTTGCAGACCGTCATCCGTCCCTCCATGCTCAGCGCCTGGATGGCGTCGCCGCCGAACTCGATGGCGTAACCGGTACCGCCGGCGGTGCCGATCCGGCCGATAATCGCCAACACGATGTCCTTGGCGGTCACGCCCGGTCGGGTCCGACCGTCCACCCGCACCAGCATCGCCCTGGATTTTTTCTGGATCAGGCACTGGGTCGCCATCACATGCTCGACCTCGGAGGTACCGATGCCGAAGGCCAGCGCGCCGAATGCGCCGTGGGTTGAGGTGTGCGAGTCGCCGCAGACCACGGTCATGCCCGGCAGGGTGGCACCCTGCTCCGGCCCGACCACATGAACGATGCCACGGCGGGCGTCGCCGATGGGAAAGTAGCGCAGACCATGGGCGCGCGCATTGGCGTCCAAAGTTTCGACTTGCAGGCGCGACACCGGATCGGCAATGGTGGTGAAACCGGGATCGGTCGGGGTGTTGTGATCGGGCATGGCCACCATGGATTCCAGCCGCCACGGCCGGCGTTCGGCCAGTTGCAGGCCCTCGAAAGCTTGCGGCGAGGTAACCTCATGCACCAGATGGCGATCGATGTAGAGCAGCGCCGTACCGCCGGCATCGATCCGCACCAAGTGGGTATCCCAGAGCTTGTCATAAAGAGTCTTGCCGGCCATGTTCTTACCTCCTGCCTCAAGAGACTGTCCAGCTTAAGGCGCACCAATGGATAACACAAATTCATATTTTTCATAATTCGTATAAAATAAAAGCATTCATCGTCACCGCTAAAACAATTCCCATTTCTTATGGATATCGCCGGTTTGCAAGCTTTCGTCACCATCGCCGACAGCGGTTCCTTTTCGCTGGCCGCCGGACGGCTGCACCTGACCCAGCCGGCGGTTAGCAAGCGTTTGGCGGCGCTGGAAGCGGAGCTGGATACGCGGCTGTTCGACCGGCTGGGTCGGGCGGTGCGGCTGACCGAGGCCGGCGGCATGCTGCTGCCGCGGGCGCTGCGCATCCTGGCCGAGGTGGACGACACCGGGCGGGCGCTACGCAATCTATCCGGAGCCGTCGCCGGACCGTTGGTCCTTGCCACCAGCCATCACATCGGCCTACAC
>JBATDL010000685.1:0-4450 GCA_049663445.1 Candidatus Competibacter sp. | reverse complement strand
CGCTGCGGTCGGTCGGGTCGAATTCCAGAATCTGGTTCATCCGCTCCATGGAGACCACAATCTCGCCCCGACAGGCGACTGCCGCGCCGCTTAAGCCGGTGCGGCCACCCGACGGTACCAGCGCCAGCCGATGCTCGTTGGCGTAACGCACCAGTTGTTGAATCTGTTCGACGCTACCTGGTAGCACCACCGCCAGCGGATTCGGCGGGTATAGACGGGTCCAGTCGCGGCCATAGTTCAAGCAACTGTCCGGGTCGGTGCGAACCTGGGCGGGTTCGATGAAGGAGCGGATGCCGTCGAGCAGGGCGGCGGCCGATTCGTTGAGGGTAGGCATGGTCGTCAACAGTTGTCGCCGTGGGAAAAAAGAGGGTAAGGTTACTTGTCCATCATGGGCCAGACTTCTAACCGCATTCTATCACCGGTGAAACCCCGCGCAGCCATGAGCAAAACTTCACTCGACAAGAGCAAGATTAAGATCCTGTTGTTGGAAGGTATCCATTCCAGCGCCGTCGAGGCATTCCAGGCGGACGGCTATAGCAATATCGAATTCCATCCGAAAGCGCTGCCCGAACCGCAGTTGCTGAAATCGATCGGCGATGCCTATTTCGTCGGCATCCGTTCGGCCACCGAGTTAACCGCCGGCGTCATCGAGCGCGCGCCCCGCTTGATCGGCGTCGGTTGCTTCTGCATCGGCACCAATCAGGTGGATCTCGGCGCCACTCAGGAACGCGGCATTCCGGTGTTCAACGCGCCGTTTTCCAATACCCGCAGTGTGGCGGAGCTGGTGCTGGCCGAGATCGTGTTCTTGATGCGCGGTATCCCCCAGCGCAGCGCCATGGCCCATCGTGGCGGCTGGGTCAAGACCGCCACCGGCTCTCACGAGGTGCGCGGCAAGTGTCTAGGTATTGTCGGTTATGGCCACATCGGCATCCAGGTCGGGCTGCTGGCCGAGGCATTGGGCATGCGGGTGGTGTTTTACGACATCGAGACCAAGCTGGCGCTGGGCAACGCCCAGGCGCTACCGTCGCTGGGCACGCTGCTGGAGACTGCCGATCTGGTGACCCTGCATGTCCCGGAAACGCCACAGACCTTTCGGATGATCGGGACCGAACAACTAGCGAGGATGAAGCCGGGCGCGTGCTTGATCAACGCCGCCCGAGGTACGGTGGTGGACATCGACGCGTTGGTGGCGGCGCTGGAGTCTAAACATCTGGCCGGAGCGGCGGTTGACGTGTTTCCGCTGGAGCCGAAGGCCAACGATGAGGAATTTGTCTCGCCGCTTCGCCGCTTCGATAACGTGCTGCTGACCCCGCATGTCGGCGGCAGCACCGAGGAAGCCCAGCAGAACATCGGCCTGGAAGTGGCGAGCAAGCTGATCAAGTACAGCAACAACGGCTCGACTCTTAGTTCGGTCAATTTCCCGGAGGTGTCGCTACCCGAGCACCCCGGCAAGCACCGCTTGCTGCACATCCACCACAATCAGCCGGGCGTGTTGTCGCGGATCAACGCCATCTTCTCCGAGCAACGCATCAACATTGCCGGCCAGTACCTGCAAACCAACGCCAGGATCGGTTACGTGGTGATCGATCTGGATAGCCACGAGCGCGCCGAGACGCTGCATTTGAAGAAACGGCTGGAGGAAGTGGACGGTACGATTCGAAGCCGGATTCTATACTAAACCGGCAGAGCCAACGTAGGTACGGCAATGAGGTCAACAGGCGATGTCGTTGCGAGATGAGCTATTAAAGGCGGGATTGGTTCCCTCTGATCAAGCTAAAAAGCGGGATGCGGACACGCGCCGGCAGGAGCACCAGCGCAAGAAAAATAAGGCACTAGGCGCTGAAGAGGCTGCGCGGCGTGAGGAAGCGCGTCAGCGCGCCGAGGCCGAGGCCACTGGCAAGCGTGAGCAGGACCGACAGCTCAACCAGCAGCGCGAAGCAGAAAGACAACACCGGGAGCGAGTGGCCCGCGCCCGTCAGTTGATCGATGCCCACCGGCTGAACGAGCCGTCGGCGGAGGCGATCTACAACTTTCAGGACGGCCGCCTTATCCGCGCCGTCCGTGTCACGCCCGCCCAACGCAAGGCACTGGCCACAGGCCGTCTGGCCATCGTCCGCAGCGACCGCAGCGAGTTCGATTTCCCGTTGGTGTCACGGGAAACTGCGGACAAGCTGGCGCAATTTGCTCCCGAACGCGTACTGCTGCTGTACCCCGAAAGCGATGGCGACGAAGCCGAGGACGAGTGGGGGGATTAAAGCTTTAGCCGTAGCTCGCCGGGGAATCGTTGAGCTTGTCTTAGCTTGAAGGGTTTTTATACCATCATCTTTATCTCGTTACTCTGGACCAAGGCGCTCGAGCAACCGTTGCCGGTAGCGATCTTCCAACAGCAGGTTGATCGGCTGGCGGCGGTTAGCGGCCAGCCGTAGTTGCAATAACTCAAGGCGGACCCGCGCCCGGCTGCGTTCACCTTCCGGTAGTTGTTGCAGCAAATGCTCGGCCTCGCGTAGTTCCTTGCGCACCTGGAGTTCCGGTGGCAGGAAGCCGGCATTTTTCAGGATTCGGTAAGCGGCGCGCAGTTCCTCTGGAATCACCGAGTCATCGTCCAGTTGCAGCGGCTTGCCCTCGCCGGGCAGGCCGCTCAGCTCGCCGCGCTCAATGGCTTCGCGAATGCGGGTTTCGGCGATCTGGTCGATGGGGTTCATGCCGCGCCTCAATGATAGGGCTCAGATCAAGCCGGCTCATCCGTCATCAGGGCGAACACGGTAATGGTCTGAGGCTCGATCTGGAAATCATCACCGATATCGACCAGGAACTCGCCCGTTGCAAGTTGGGGGCGCGAGGTGTCGAGCAGGCAGCGCCAGCCTCGGGCGTTGCGAACGTCGGGCATGCGAAACGGAACAACGGCTTTCCCGGCATTGAAGATGGCGAGCAGGGTATCGTCAGTTTCCGGATAACCATCCGGTGTGAAACATTCGCCGGTATCGCCCGCCAGTAACATACCGAAACAGCGGGCCTTGGCCTCCTGCCAGTGATAATCGCTCATGATGCCGCCGCCGGGGCTGATCCATTCGATGTCGCGCAAGCCCGTGGTTTTCGAAGTCTGCAGCCCGTGCAGGAACCGCGGCCGACGCAGCACCGGATGCTCGTAGCGCAGGTGGATCAACCGGCGCACGAAATCCTGAAATTCCAGGTCATCGGCGGGTATGTCGTGCCACTTTAGCCAGTTGATCTCGTTGTCCTGACAGTAGGCGTTGTTGTTGCCGTTCTGAGTGCGCCCGGATTCATCTCCGGCCAGCAACATGGGCGTGCCCTGAGCCAACAACACGGTGGCCAGCATGTTGCGGCGCAGGCGCAGGCGCAACTGCCGGACGGCCGGATCGTCGGTGGGTCCTTCGACGCCCTGGTTGTAGCTGAAATTCGAAGGGTGGCCGTCGCGGTTGTTTTCGCCGTTGGCTTCGTTGTGGCGTTCGTTGTAGCTGACCAGGTCAGCCAGGGTGAAGCCGTCGTGGCTGGCGATGTAATTGACCGAAGCCCAAGGCCGCCGGCAGTCGTGATCGAACAGGTCGCTGGATGCCAGCAGGTTGGAGGCCAAGCGTGGCAACATGCCGTCATCGCCGCACCAGAACCGGCGCGCGGTATCGCGGAAACGATCATTCCATTCGATGGTGCCGGCTGGGAAGCCGCCGAGCTGGTAGCCGCCGGGACCGATATCCCAGGGCTCGGCGATGACTTTGACCCGCGACAGGGCCGGGTCCTGGCGGATCGCGTCGAAAAAGCCGCCCCAACGGTCGTAGCCGTATTCTTCCCGACCCAGAGTGACCGCCAGATCGAAGCGGAAACCGTCTACATGCATGTCGTTGACCCAGTAGCGCAGGCTGTCCATGACCATTTGCAGCACTCGCGGATGGATCAGGTTGAGGGTATTGCCGCAGCCGGTGTCGTTGATGTAGAAGCGGCGGTCGTCAGGCATGAGCCGGTAGTAGGAGGCATTGTCGATGCCCCGGAAGCTGAGCGTCGGGCCGAATTCGTTGCCTTCGGCCGTGTGGTTGTAGACCACGTCCAGCAGCACTTCGATGCCGGCGTCGTGCAAGCGTTTGACCATGGTCTTGAACTCGGCCAGATCGCCGCCGCTCAGATAGCGCGATTCCGGTGCAAAGAAGCATAATGTGTTGTAGCCCCAATAATTGCGCAAGCCGCGATCAGTGAGAAACCGGTCATCGACAAAGGCATGGACCGGCATCAATTCGACGGCGGTGACACCCAGAGCCTGCAGGTGTTTGATAATTTCGGGGTGAGCCATCCCGGCGAAGGTACCGCGCAGATGGTGGGGTACCCCTTCGTGGCGGATGGTGAAGCCGCGGATGTGGGTTTCGTAGATAACCGTTCGATTCCAGGGGGTTTCGGGCAGGCGGTCTCCATCCCAGTTAAAGCTAGTGTCCACCACCACGCA
>JBATDL010000684.1:0-5586 GCA_049663445.1 Candidatus Competibacter sp. | reverse complement strand
GCCTTGGCAATGCTCTTGGAACCCATCGTGCGGATTGCCTCGACCGGCGGACCGATGAAAACGAGGTTGCTGGCGGCGCAGGCGGCGGCGAACTCCGGGTTTTCTGACAAAAAGCCGCTGCCGGGATGAATGGCCTGCGCCCCGGTCCGCCGGGTGGCGGCGATGATCTTGTCCATCGCCAGATAACTGTCGCGGGCCGCTGCTGGGCCGATCAGCACCGCTTCGTTGGCCAGCCGCACATGCCGGGCGTCGGCATCCGCTTCGGAATACACCGCCACCGTGCCAATCCCCAGACGGTGGGCGGTCTTAATAACCCGGCAGGCGATTTCACCCCGGTTGGCGATCAGAATTTTCTGAAACATCGACCTATCCCTCCACCCGGTTGGGCGAAAACCCGGTGCCGGTGTCGGTCCAGGCCGGCGACCGCTTTTCCAAAAACGCGGCGAGTCCTTCCCGAGCTTCCGGCGTGGCGCGCAGTGCGGCGATACGGCGGGCGGTGTCTTCCATCAGTTCGTCGCTCATCGATTGACCGGCCACGGCCCGGATCAGGTCCTTCGCCTCGGCCTGGGCTTGGGGACCGCCCTGTAGCAAGGCGTCGGTCAACTGCTGGACTTTGGCGTCCAGGTCTTCGGGCGTCGTCACCTCATGAACCAGGCCAATTTCTCGGGCGCGCTGGGCATCGATGCGCTCCGCCGTCTGGAAGTAGCGATAGGCTTGACGCTCGCCGATGGCGCGGATCACGTAAGGGCCGATCGTGGCGGGAATGATCCCGAAGCGGACCTCCGAGGTGGCGAACACCGCGCTGGTCACGGCCACGCACAGATCGCAGGCCGCCGCCAATCCCAGACCGCCGCCGAGGGCCGCACCATGCACCCGGGCGATGGTTGGCTTGCGCAGTTCGGCGAGGGTGCGCAGCATGGCCGCCAGCCGGCGGGCGTCTTCGAGGTTTTCCTCGACCGACATCTGACCGGCCGCTTTCATCCAGTTCAGGTCGGCGCCGGCGGAGAAGCTTTTGCCACGACCGGCCAGAATCACCACCCGCACCGCATGGTCGGCGTCGAGTGCGCGGCAGGCGGCGGTGAGGTCGGCGATGAGTTGAAGATTGAAGGCATTGTGAAGCTCGGGGCGGTTCATCCACAGGGTGGCGACCGCTCCGGCGTACTGGATTTCAAGTGTGGGGGCCATAAATCACATTCTGAAAACGCCGAATCGGGTCGGCGGAATGGGCGCGTTGAGGGCCGCCGACAGCGACAGCCCGATGATGCGCCGGGTCTGAATCGGGTCGACCACACCGTCGTCCCACAGTCGAGCTGTGGCGTAGTAGGGGTGGCCCTGCTCTTCGTACCGTTCGCGGATCGGCGTCTTGAATGCGTCCTCTTCCTCCGCGCTCCAGATCCCGCTGCCGGCTTCGATGCCGTCCCGGCGCACGGTCGCCAGCACGCTCGCCGCCTGTTCGCCGCCCATCACCGAAATCCGGCTGTTCGGCCAGGTCCACAGGAAACGGGGCGAGTAGGCCCGTCCGCACATGCCGTAGTTGCCGGCCCCGAAGCTGCCGCCGATCAGCACGGTAACCTTGGGGACCTGCACGGTGGAGACGGCGGTGACCATCTTGGCCCCGTCCTTGGCGATGCCGCCGTTCTCATACTTGCGGCCCACCATGAAGCCGGAGATGTTTTGCAGAAACAGCAGCGGAATGCCGCGCTGCCCGCACAGTTCAATAAAGTGCGCGCCTTTCTGGGCGGATTCGCCGAATAGAATGCCGTTGTTGGCGACGACGCCCACCGGATAGCCACAGAGTTGCGCAAAGCCGGTGACCAGCGTGGTTCCGTAACGGGCCTTGAATTCGTCGAAGCGCGATCCATCCACCAGTCGGGCGATGATTTCCCGCACGTCGTAGGGCTTGCGGGTATCGGTGGGCAGGATGCCGTAGATTTCTGCGGGGTCGTAAAGCGGTTCCTCGCCATTCCCCAGCGCCAGACTCACCGGTTTGATCCGGTTGAGGTTGGCGAGAATGCGCCGGGCGATATACAGGGCGTGCGCGTCGTTTTCGGCCAGATGATCGGCGACCCCGGAGATGCGGGTATGCACGTCGCCGCCGCCCAGATCCTCGACGGTCACAACCTCGCCGGTGGCGGCTTTCACCAGCGGTGGCCCGCCCAGGAAGATGGTGCCCTGATTCCTGACGATGACCGTCTCGTCGGACATGGCCGGCACGTAAGCGCCACCGGCGGTGCAGGACCCCATGACCACGGCAATCTGCGGAATGCCTTTGGCGGACATGTTGGCCTGATTGTAGAAAATGCGGCCGAAGTGGTCCCGGTCGGGAAAAACTTCATCCTGTCTGGGTAGAAACGCGCCGCCCGAGTCCACCAGATAGACGCAGGGCAGATGATTCTGCTCGGCGATTTCCTGGGCGCGCAGGTGCTTTTTTACGGTCAGCGGATAGTAGGTGCCGCCCTTCACCGTGGCGTCGTTGGCCACGATCATGCACTCGCCGCCCTGCACCCGGCCGACACCCGCGATCATGCCCGCCGCCGGCGATTCGTCGTCGTAGAGGCCATAAGCCGTCAGTTGACCGATTTCGAGGAAGGGCGTGCCGGGATCGAGCAGATGATTCACCCGTTCCCTGGGCAGCAGCTTGCCGCGAGCGACATGTTTTTGGCGGGCTGCCTCGCTGCCGCCCAACGCCACTTGGGCGATTCTGTCGCGCAAATCGGCGACCAAGGCTCGCATGGCGTCTGCGTTGGCCTGGAACTCAGCCGAACGGGGATTAATCCGGGATTTGATGACGCTCATCTCAGGCGCTCTCGGCGAACAGTTCCCGGCCGATGAGCATCCGGCG
The DNA here is from genome assembly GCA_049663445.1 of Candidatus Competibacter sp. Classification (GTDB taxonomy): domain Bacteria; phylum Pseudomonadota; class Gammaproteobacteria; order Competibacterales; family Competibacteraceae; genus Competibacter. The sequence goes on along the minus strand of JBATDL010000684.1, from coordinate 2,744 downwards.
AATTTCCGAAGTGCCGGCGCCGATTTCGTAGAGCTTGGCGTCTCGCCACAGGCGTCCGGCAGGATACTCATTGATGTAGCCGTTGCCGCCCAGAACCTGGATCGCTTCCCCGGCCATCCAGGTGGCCTTTTCCGAAGCGTAGAGAATAGCGCCGGCGGCGTCCTTGCGCAGGACGCGAGCGTGGTCGGTTCGGTCGCAGGACTGGCCCACGGCGTAGACGTAGGCGCGGCAGGCTTGCCAAGTGGTGTACATGTCGGCCAGCTTGCCCTGCATGAGCTGGAACTCGCCAATGGGCGCGCCGAACTGCTGGCGGTCATGGAGGTAGGGAACCACCACGTCCATGCAGGCGGCCATGATGCCCAGTGGCCCACCGGCCAGCACGGTGCGCTCGTAGTCGAGGCCGGACATCAGCACTTTGACGCCGTTGCCCACGCCGCCCAGCACATTCTCCTCCGGCACTTCGCAATCGTCGAAGAACAGCGGGTAGGTATTGGAGCCCCGCATTCCCAGCTTGTCTAGGTGCGTGCCGTGGCTGAGTCCCTGGAAATCTTTTTCAACGATAAAGGCGGTGATGCCCCGAGGACCGGCGTTGAGATCGGTCTTGGCGTAGATCACCAGCGTATCGGCGTCGCCGCCGTTGGTGATCCACATCTTGCCGCCATTCAGAACGTAACGATCGCCTTTTTTATCGGCGCGCAGCTTCATGGAGACTACGTCGGAACCGGCATTGGCTTCGGACATGGCCAGCGCCCCAATATGCTCGCCGCTGATCAACTTGGGCAGATAGTGGGCTTTCTGATCGACGCTGCCATTGCGGTGAATCTGATTGACGCACAAATTGGAGTGGGCGCCGTAGGACAGCGCGACAGCAGCGGACGCGCGGGAGAGCTCTTCCATGACGACAACATGGGCCAGATAGCCCATGTTGACGCCGCCGTATTCCTCGTCGATGGTCATACCAATCAGTCCCAGATCGCCGAATTTTTTCCACAAATCGACAGGAAATAGATTGTCGTGGTCGATTTGGGCGGCTCGGGGGGCGATTTCCTTTCTGGCGAAGGCGCTCACCGTATCCCGCAGCATGTCGATGGTCTCGCCCAGATTGAAAGTCAGACTATGGAATGACATATCGTCTCCTGGTTGATTTCAAGACCCGTTGGCATTGTTGTGCCCTCAGCATATGGTTTTCGATTGGCGACTCAGGCTCCCAAGCCTTCCTTTCGCTGTCGCGGCCATAAAAATTTAGCGCTCGCCAAGTTATGGTACTGCCATTTTTTAAAAAAATGAATCCAAATTCAAAAAATGAGGTTAAAATCATCTTATGGCTTACCGACGCTCGCCCTTAATGGAGGAAAGACTCGCCAACAACCGGGATCGGATCCTTGTGGCAACGCGCAAACTGGTTTCCGAAGGAGGATTTCGGGAAGCCCAGATCGCGGCGGTCGCGGCGGTCGCCGGCGTCTCCACCGGGATGATCTACCGCTATTTCCCATCCAAAACTGAACTGTTTGTGGAAGTCCTGGGTGCTGCGGTCGGGCAGGAAATCGACATCCTGACCGCAATCGCCATGGGTTCCGGGTCGGCTGGCGAGCGATTGGGAACCGCAGTGACCTGCTTCGTCCGCCGCGCCCTGACCGGGCCTAATCTGGCTTACGCCTTTATCGCCGAGCCCGTCGATCCCGAAGTCGACACAGCGCGTATCCGATACCGGAAAAATTTTGGAGATGTGTTCAAAGCCATCCTGATCGATGGCATCGAGAAAGGCGAATTACCCGATCAGGACCCCGAGGCGAGCGCGGCTTGTATCGTGGGTGCTTTTACCGAGGCGCTGGTGGGTCCAATTGGGCCGACGACGAGAAATACTCGCGACAAGGAACGCCTGGTTGAATCCATTCGAACTTTCTGCTTGCGAGCGGTTGGCGGCATTTCGAAGTAGGAGGTACTACATTTTTATCACTTGCCTCCTGATTTCAGCTCTGGGGCTTCGCTCAGGAGATATTTAACGCTGGAGTGGCAGGGGTTTCCCGGTCGCACCGGCGATGACAACAATCAAAAGAATAACGAACCATCATGAGACTGAGTCCGGCTTTTGCGAGCCGGGAATCGATTGGAGGAGAGCGATGTCTTTTGGGACCAATACCGGGGCGCCGGATGGGGTGCAGACCTTTCCGCGCCTGCTTTTTCACCATGCCCAAGTGCGAGGCAACGCGCCGGCGATCCGCGAGAAAGATCTCGGTATCTGGCAGACCTGGACTTGGTCCGATGTCGCCGAACGGGTGCGCGCCTTGGCCAGCGGCCTGGCGGCTCTCGGCTTCAAGCGTGGCGACAACCTGGCCATCATCGGCGACAACCGGCCTCATCTCTACATGATGATGAGCGCCGCCCAATGCCTCGGTGGCGTTCCAGTGCCGTTCTATCAGGATGCGGTGGCGGATGAAATGCTGTTCGTCCTCAAGGATGCGGCCATCCGCTTTGCCGCTGTCGAGGATCAGGAGCAGGTGGACAAGCTGCTGGACGTCAGGGATCAAGTTCCCCTACTCGGACATATTGTCTATGACGATCCACGGGGAATGCGTCACTACAACCAGCCTTTCCTCCACGACATTCATGCCTTGATGGAGATGGGACGGATCCACAACCGCAACCACCCGGATTTTCTCGATGCTGAAGTGGTGCAGGGGCAGGCCGATGACGTCTCGGTGATGCTCTATACCTCCGGCACCACCGGCATGCCCAAGGGCGTC
>JBATDL010000683.1:0-3082 GCA_049663445.1 Candidatus Competibacter sp. | reverse complement strand
CTGGGGCGGTAATCGGCCGCTACCGTTGCTGGTCATGGAGCTGGCGGCGCTGTTGCTGCTGGTCGGGCTGGCTTGGAGGGGATCGAGATTGGTTCGGCCTTCGGTGCTGTCCAGGCCGGTACAGGCCTTTCTCGTCATAATTTTTCTACTGCCGCTGCTGCAGTTATTGCCGGCGCCGCTGGTGTTTTGGGCCGATTTACCCGGACGGGAGTTCTACGCCAGCGCGCTGCGTTTGGCCGGCGCGGGCGATGCCGGTTTCGACTGGCGAGCGATTTCGCTGGTACCGTCTTCGACCGAGGCGACCTGGCTGGCGTTGTTGCCGCCGCTGGCGGTGTTCGTGGCGGCGAGCTTTTTGTCGGGTCGACAACTGCTGGCGCTGGCGCAAGTGTTCCTGGGAATCGCTGTGGGCCAGGCGCTGCTGGGTTTGATTCAGTACGGCAGTACGCTGATGAACGGCAGTGCCTCGGGTACCTATGCCAATCGCAACCATTTGGCTGGCCTGTTGGAAATGGCGCTGCCGATTGCTTTGGCGCTGCTGGTGGCCACAGTTGGCCATGGTGTGCCCCGGTATAGCGGCCGCGGCCGGCGCAAGCGGACCTGGCGCCAATGGTTGGCGCGCTTTAGCGTGAACCGAATTAATCAGGCGACGCTGTACGGCGCGGCGGCGCTGGCGATCCTGCTGGGATTGGTGTTCACCCGCTCTCGCACCGGGGTTAGCCTGGCCATGTTGGGCATTCTGTTATGCACCGCGCTGTTTTCGACCCGGCTGGGCGGGCGTAACGCCTATGGGCTGATGGGAAGCTTCACTGCGGTTGGAGTCGGGCTGGCCGGGCTGATCGGGTTGACACCGGTGTGGAGCCGCTTTGCCTATTCGGACCCAATCGAGGACGGGCGCTGGCGGATCTTCGACGCCACCCTCCAGGCAGTCGGCGAATTTTTTCCGCTGGGCAGCGGTGGTGGCACCTTCGAGGATGTCTTGCGGCGGTTTCACCCGGCGACTTTTCCAGGGGTGACCATCAATCGGGCCCACAACGATTACCTGGAATGGCTGTTGGAATTCGGGCTGGCAGCGGCCCTGTTGATTGTGGTTTGGCTGGTGTTTTACCTGCGCCAGTGGGGGCGGGTATGGAAGCGCGGCGAGTGGGCGCCACTGCGCTTCGCTCAGGCCGGGGCCGGGATCGCGCTGCTGTTAATGATGTTGCATACGCTGGTGGATTTTAATCTGCGGATACCGGCCAACGCGGTATTTAGCGCCTTGCTGGCGGCATTGTTTTTCCACCGCCCGATTGGGGAGGAACAACAACCCGCGCGGCGGGTATCAGCGGGTACCGACGGAGAGGAAGTGCCAGCTACCGTGCCGGTTCATGCCTATGAAATTCCGCCGGAGAATCGAACCAACCCGTTTGCATTGTGAGGCGGATTACCAGCGTAGCGCCCGCCGGGCGTGGGGCAGATCCGCCACCGGCAACCGGCCCCGGAGCGTACCTCCACCGATAAACGTATCCAGTGTGCAAACCTGGCAGCGCAAGCCCATGTCCAGCACCCAACGGCCGTCCACCAGCAGTGCGGCGTGGGTCACCCGCAATGGCGGGCCGGCGACCAGCACGTATTCCAGCCGGTCTGGGTAGTACCCTCGGCGGATCAGGCGGGCGGCCTTGGCGACGGCGTAGGCTTTGCAGTCCCAAGCAGTCAGCCGATCGAGGTCGGCGGCGTCCGGCCAGTCGGCTAGGCAGAAATCGCGAGGGCAGGGCCGGCCCTGCCGATTCACGGCGGCGTTGACCTGAGCCAGTTCGGCCGGTGCGACAGGAGACGGCAACGAGCCCGATGTCGTCTGACAGCCGCTGGCGAGTAGCAGGGCAAGCAGAGCAAGCAGGGGTGGGTGGCGACGGAAGCGCGACATGGATGCTAGCATAACAAGTTGATCGTGTTCTCCGATACCTGCCCCCGCTCAGTTCCCGCAGAAGCTGCCTTCGCTTCATGGACAAGGGCATCACGCAATAGGAGAAATCCCATGCCCCAACTTGCTTTCATCACCGGCGCCACCTCCGGGTTCGGCGCCGCCTGTGCCCGTCGCTTTGCCGTCGCCGGCTGGTCGCTGGTGCTATGCGGCCGGCGCCAGGATCGGTTGGATGCCCTGCGCGCCGAGCTGGCTGGCATTCCGGTGCATGCCTTCCCGCTTGATGTGCGCGACGGTCCCGCCGTCAAGGCTGCTGTTGCCGGATTGCCACCGGAGTTCGCCGAGATCGACCTATTGGTGAATAGCGCCGGCTTGGCGCTGGGCCTGGAGCCGGCTCACCGCTGCGACTTGGAGGATTGGGAGCAGATGGTGGATACCAACATCAAGGGATTGCTGTACTGTACACGCGCCATCCTACCCGGCATGGTGGACCGTGATCACGGTCATGTGATCAATATCGGCTCGGTGGCCGGCAGCTATCCCTATCCGGGGGGCAACGCCTACGGTGGCACCAAGGCGTTCGTTAAACAGTTTTCCCTGAACCTGCGCGCCGACCTGCTGGGTACTCGGGTGCGGGTGACCAACATCGAGCCAGGTTTGGCGGAAAGCGAGTTTTCCCTGGTGCGTTTCAAAGGCGACGACACCCAGGCCGCCAAGGTCTATCAGGGCACCCAGCCGCTGCGGCCGGAGGATATCGCCGACATCGTGTACTGGGCGACGAGCCGTCCGGCTCACGTCAACCTCAACAGCATCGAAGTGATGCCGGTGTGCCAAGCGTTCGCACCGTTCGCGATCAGTCGCGAGGGTTGAGTCGGATCAAGCATGGTTGCGGGTGGCCATGTGGGCTGCTGAGTGCCGGTTAGGCCAGATCCACTGCGGTGTTGTCTCCGTCCGACTCGAAAATGGATCTGGCTGCGGCCTGCTGCCGGGTCCAGAGCCGGGTGGTGAGCCGGTAGTACAGCGTGAACGCGGCAAGGAAGGTATAAAACTGCCAGGATTCGGGTACGTCCAGCCACCAGGCCAGGACCCCGCCGGTGGCGGCAAGCGCGGCGGCGACTAGCAGGATCGCGCTGACCCGGCCATCCGTCAGGCCGAGACCGAGCAGCAGGTGGTGCAGGTGCTGGC
>JBATDL010000682.1:0-3312 GCA_049663445.1 Candidatus Competibacter sp. | reverse complement strand
CCAAGGTAACCTCCTCGATAAGAACAAGACTCCTATCGAGGATGCCAACCTCCCCTCAAACAGGGGTATGCTCATCACGGAAGTTAAGGGGCACTACCTATCGTTCCAATCCCAGGAAAATTTACAGGATGGCAGATTTTGAAGGTTGATCATCGGCGGGGGGCTTGGAGTGCAGCAGTTCAGAACCTGTTCAGGTTAGCCCCTGCACCTCATCGGGCGAACCGCCTTCAACAGTCTGGAATCCAGAATAATTGAGCCAACTATGAATTACACAACAGGCGCACTGGACAAAGTGGCTTCGTGAAAGAGCGTGGCGTAACTGGCGCCCATTTCTTCGTAATCGGTCAGGCCCTGCAACACTAGCGGCGAGTTCGCACGATATTGCTCGCGGCGGGGGCCGTCCTGAATGAGCGCCGCCAGGCGCGCCGTCAGTTGCGCCACATCACCCACCGGAAAATGATCGGCATTGATTCCCTTGCGGATCTGCTCCACCACGCCATTGACCGGGGTGGCGAGGATCGCCAGTCCGGCAGCCATCGCTTCAAGGATGACCCGGGGATAGCTTTCCATGCCGGAGGTGAGGACGAAGACATCGCAAGCCTGGTAGTAGACCGCCACATCCGGCGTTTCCGGGATGACGGTCAGCAGCGTCTGCCGTGCGGGTGGCAAGGTGGCGATGCGCTCATGCATCTGGCGGCTGTAGTCATTCTCCCGGTCGCCAATGATGAAAAAGCGCACCGGCTGGGCCTTGAGTGCGGAATCTTCCAGGCGCGCAATCGCTTCGATGAAATCGATTTGCCGTTTACGGTCGCAGACCGTACCTACAGACAGAACGCCGATCGCGTCCTCACTGAGTCCCAAGGCGCGGCGGGCTGCCTGGCGCTGGCTGGCGGTCGGCGTTGACGCTGAACCCGGCTCCAGGCCATTGGGAATGACCGTAAAGCGGTGGTAGAAGTCCAGTTCGCGGTAAAGCGTCCGGGTCTGTTTGGCGACGAATACGATGCGATAGGGATAACGGAAACAGTCGATGGGCCTCGACTGGATCGCCGGAGGGACAAAATCAAAGTAATCGCGCCAGCCCTCGCTTTCATGAATGATCCACAGGCAGGGCAACTGTGCCTCGCGGGCGGCATCCACGGCAAAAAAACCATGCAATGTATTAGCGCACACCACATCAATCGCCTGTTCAGCTAACTGAATGCCCATTTCACCCAGCGCCTCCAGATAACCAGGCAACTCCGCATGCCGGCTCAGGGGATGGGGCCACACCTGTACCTCGATCCCCCGTTGTTCATACGCCCGGCGTAACGGTCCGTCGGTAGGGGAGATGATCAGCGGCGTAATGGCGCCGTGCTGATGGAGAAATTGAGCAATTTCCAATAACTGCTTGGGCGCACCTTCCCAGTTCAGGTTGTGGGTGAACAGGGCAGCGCGCAGCGGGCGGCAGGGCTCGCGTGGCAGGCAGCGCGGGGTGAGGGTGAAGCAGGGATTTTCCCGAGATAGATTGGGATTGAGATAGGGATCGACGATAGTCTTGAAGGCTTGACGATAGGCGGCGATTTCCTGTGGCCGGTCACCAAAACCCCGCGTCTGCCCTTCGTGATGCAGCAGCTCGGCGTTGGGAGTATAGACGATGCGATAGCCCCGCTCGCGCAGCCGGTAGCAGTAATCAGGGTCATTGTAGGCCACCGGAAAACGCTGTTCATCGAACCCGCCAACCTCCAAAAACAGTGCGCGACGTGTCAACAGGCAGGCAGCGGTCACTGCGGCGCAGTTACGGGTCATAGCGATGTAGGACAAATAGCCATTATCACCGCGCCGGGTGAGTTTAAAGGCATGATCGCACAGGCCATCGATGCCATGCACGACGCCAGCATGCTGCACCTTGCCATCCTGGTAGCGGAGCAACGCGCCCACCGCGCCGACGCCCGGCAATTCAGCATGGCCGACTAGGCTGGATAGCCATTCCGCGGTGAGGACTTCCGTGTCGTCGTTGAGAAACAGCACATAACCAGTGCTGGCCCGGCGCACCGCTTCGTTCATGACCGCGCTGAAGCTGAACCCCTGGCCAGACCGGTTGGGGATCGAGACGACCTCATGGTCCAGTTGGTCAAGATAGCGCCGGGCAGCAGGCTGGTGGTTTTCGTTATCGACAACCATGACCCGGTAATCGCGATAGGTGGTTTTGCGCAGCGACTTCAGACAGCGTTGCAACAGATCGGGACGATTATGGGTGGGAACAATCACCGTAACCGAGGGGCCAGTATCCGGGAAGCGGATCTGGTAAATGCCATTGCCGCCGCGCTGTGCCCAGTCGGGTTGAAAGGCTTGACCGGAGCTGCCACGCCGCTCCAACGCCGCCTGCACGGCGTTGAGACCTGCCTGGAAGCTGTAGGGCTTTTCATGACCGGAGAAGGCGGTCGAACCCCGGAAGCAACGCCAGTGATAAAGAATGTAGGGCAGGTGGCCGACCTGGCGGGCGACTTCGCCGACACGCAGGGCAAGATCATGGTCCTGCGAGCCTTCGAAGCCGAGTCGCAGACCGCCGAGTTGTTCAAAGACGCTGCGGCGCACCACCAGCACCTGTCCGGCATACATATAAGATAAGAGCAATTCCGGCGACCAGTCCGGCTTGAAGTGCGGGTCGTAGCGATAACCATGTTCGTCGATCTTGTCGCTATCGGAATAGAGCAGGTCGGTATCAGGGTGATCGGCGAGGTACAACGCCACTTCAGCGAGGGCGTCGATGGCCAATTCGTCGTCCTGGTCCATGAGCAGGAGGAAGTCGCCGGTCGCCAAGATGGCGGCGCTGTTGGTAGCGGCGCTGATATGGCCGTTGGTCTCGCGGTAGGCGACGACGATGCGGGGATCGCTGGCGAGTTCCTGCAGATAAGGCCGCACACGGGGATCGGTACTGGCGTCATCGGCAATGCACAACTGCCAGTCGGGATGAATCTGGCGCTTAATGGACTGGATGGCGCGGGTGAGAAAGCGCAGCGGCGGGTTGTAGATCGGCATGATGATCGAAATACTCGGCAACTGCCCCTGGTGGGCTGCCAGCCGCTCCCGCAGGGCTATTTCCACACGAAGGTTCCATTGGTTGACGCGTAGCCAAGCGGTATAGGGATCGACCGGTGCGGGTAACTGGGCGGGGTCGAGCAGGCCGATCGGCAACGGGTCCGATCTGCCCGCGATCGTGGCGGTCGAATGGGGGTGGTGAGCGTGAGAACGTTGCGCTTTGCGCCAGGGTCGGGACAGCAACAAAGAGCCGGCTTTTTCCAGAACCGGGCGCAGGTGGGTTTCCAGGGCGGG
>JBATDL010000681.1:0-5484 GCA_049663445.1 Candidatus Competibacter sp. | reverse complement strand
GCCACCGGCGTGGGCAAGACGCGGCTGATGGGCGCTTTCATCAGCTATCTGCACCTGGCGCACGGTATCGACAACTTCTTCGTGCTGGCGCCCAACCTGACCATCTACAACAAGCTGATCGCCGACTTCAGCGACCGCAATCATCCCAAGTACGTGTTCCGGGGCATCGCGGAATTCGCCATCGACGCGCCTTCGATCATCACCGGCGACAACTACGACCAGCATGACCCGCGCAGCGGTACGCTCTTCGGTGGCGTGCGGATCAACATTTTCAACATTTCCAAGATCAATTCCGAGGTGCGCGGCGGCAAGTCACCGCGCATCAAGCGGCTTTCGGAATATATTGGCGAGAGTTACTTCGACTATCTGGCCGGTTTGCCCGATCTGGTGATGCTGATGGACGAATCGCATCGTTACCGCGCCAGCGCCGGCATTCGCGCCATCAACGAACTGAAGCCGATTCTGGGGTTGGAGCTGACCGCCACCCCGTTTGTTGAGACGGCGCGCGGCGCAATACCCTTCAAGAACGTGATCGTCGACTATCCGCTGGGCCAGGCAATGCGGGACGGTTTCGTCAAGGAACCGGCCGTGGTGACGCGCAAGAATTTCAACCCGGCGGGCATGTCGGTTGAGGAGATCGAACGGCTGAAATTGGAAGACGGCGTGCGCCTGCACGAAAGCGTAAAGGTGGAGCTGGAAACCTACGCCCGCGAGAGCGAAAACCCTATTGTCAAACCCTTCCTGCTGGTGATTGCCCGCGATACCACCCATGCCGGGCAACTGTCCGAACTGATCAAGTCCGACAACTTTTTCGAGGGGCGCTACCGCGACAAGGTCATCCAGGTGGATTCGAGCAAGACCGGCGTGGAAGAAGAGGAGATGATTGGCCGCCTGCTCAAGGTGGAGCACACCGACGAGCCAACGGAGATCGTGATTCACGTCAACATGCTCAAGGAAGGCTGGGACGTGACCAATCTCTACACCATCGTGCCGCTGAGAGCGGCCAATGCCCGCATCCTCATCGAGCAGTCCATCGGCCGGGGCCTGCGCCTGCCCTATGGTAAGCGTACCGGTGTAACGGCCGTTGATCGGCTGAACATCGTCGCCCATGACAAGTTTCAGGAAATCATCACCGAGGCCAATAAACCGGATTCGGCGATCCACTTGCAGACCCTCGTGCTGGATGCAGAAGCGCTTGGACAGAAAACGACCACGGTGGTGTCGCAATCGCAACTGGCCACCCAACTGGGTTTGACGCCCGCCCACACGACCAGCAGCACAACGGTGGCCGGGCAGGATCAGACTCCGGTCTTCACCAAGCCGGAAGAACAGAAAGTCGCGCAAATCACCTACCAGGTCATCCGCACGCTGGAAAACCAGCCGCAGACCTTGCCCACCATCGAGTACCTGAAGAAACCGGAAATCCAGGCTGCCATCGTCAAGGCGGTCGAGGAGCAACATCAGCCGACCCAACTGGAACTGGATGGGGTAACGGAGAAGCCGGACTTTGCGGCCGTGGTGGCGAAGACGGTCGAGTTGGTGACCCAGCAGACCATCGACATCCCGCGCATTCTGGTGGTGCCCAAGGGCGAGGTGAAATCGGGCTTCAAGCCGTTCACCCTCGCGCTTTCCACACTGAAATACCCGGCGGTATCTGACGAGCTTTGGATTCAGCACCTGCGCACCAATCAACTGGACGTGGTATCGCTGGGCCGTGGCGGCATCGAGGAAGCCCGGCTGGAGGACTATGTGGTCAGCGGCTTGGTGGATTTCGACGATGTTTCCTACGACGAACACGCCGACCTGCTCTACGATCTGGCCACCCAGACCGTGCAGCATTTCAAGACCTACCTGTCCGAGGAGGACACCCGCAAAGTGCTGCGCTGCTACCAGCGAGACATCGCGCGCTTTATCCATGCCCAGATGCAGGCGCATTACTGGGAGGATGTCGCCGGCTACGAAGTGAAAGTCAGCAAAGGCTTTACCGAACTGAAGCAGAGCGCCTACACATATTCCGTGCAAGAACCGCCCGCCAACTACCGGGCGGAGCCGGTGGACAAGAGCAACATGGCGAAGTACCTGTTCGGCGGTTTTCAGCGCTGCCTCTATCCGGTTCAGAAATTCGATTCCGACTCGGAACGCAAGCTGGCGGTGATTCTGGAACGCGAGGCCATCAAGTGGTTCAAGCCCGCCAAGGGTCAATTCCAGATTTACTACCAGAGCGGAGCGGATCGCTTGGAATATCAGCCGGACTTTGTTGCCGAGACGGCTGACACGATCTACATGCTGGAACCGAAGAAGCGCACGGAGCTTGATGACCCAGTCGTCATTGCCAAGCAGGAAGCCGCCGTCAAGTGGTGCGCAAACGCTTCAAACCATGCGGCCAGTTATGGCGGTAAGCCGTGGCGTTACGTGCTGATTCCACACGATGAGATCGCCGAAAATATCACGCTCGACGGTCTGGCGGTACGATTCGGCGGTTAAGACGGGCGCTCTGTGATGGACGGAAAAACAAATAAAAAGCCCGCAGTTACGCGGGCTTTAGGATGTTTCTGGATGTTGAAATGGTGGAGGCGGGGGGAATCGAACCCCCGTCCGCAAATCCTCCGCCCTCGGCACTACATGTTTAGCCTGGTCTTTGTTTTAACCTTTCGTCTCCCGACCGGCAGGGCGGCGAACGGCGGTTCCGGTGAGGTTTTAGCGTCTTTTCCCCCGGACAGGTTGGGCGCGAGCTTGTGTTAGTCGACCCCTGAGCGCCCCGAAAGGCTCCGGACCTCACAAGCAAGTTCCGGTCAGAGGCTAGCGGGTTTTAGGCCGCTAGAGCGTAGCTGTCGTCGTTGGCAACTAAGATTTGCAGCCTGATTAACGAGGCGAGCTGCATCCTCGACATGCGCCTTAGGTTTTGCAATCCACGTCGAAACCGGATCGCCCCCCTAGCCAAACCATGATAGCGCGGCTGGCGATAAGTTCCTAGCGATCGCGCATCAGCCGCTGTTTATCGCGCTCCCAGTCGCGATCTTTCTCCGTCGCCCGCTTGTCGTATTCCTTTTTGCCGCGCGCCAGGCCGATGTCCAGCTTGGCGCGATTGTGCTTCCAGTACATCGCCAGCGGAATCAGCGCGTAGCCCTTGCGCTCGACCGAGCCGATCAACCGACTGATCTCCTCCTTGTGCAGCAGCAGCTTGCGGGTACGGGTCGGGTCGGCCTGGACGTGGGTGGAGGCCGAAGTCAGCGGCGAGATATGGCAGCCGAACAGGAATGCCTCGCCCTCGCGCAGCAGCACGTAACTTTCCTTAAGATGGGCGCGGCTGGCGCGCAGGCCCTTGACTTCCCAGCCTTGCAGGGACAGCCCGGCCTCGAAGTGTTCCTCGATGAAATACTCGTGATACGCCTTCTTGTTGCCGGCGATTTGCGTGTTGCCTGAAGTGGGTTTTTTGCTCATGGCGGGACCGTGTGACCGCGCCGGCGCCTGTGGCCCGGCACGCGATGCTTGAGGATAAGCGCGGATTCAACCAAACTTGCACGGCTGAAGTCCAACAACAATTAGATCATGCCGCAATGGAGATCGAGTCGTGGCGACTGTCAAAAAAAGCGCCCTGGTCCTCTACTCGGCGGCCGACATGTATGCCTTGGTCAACGATATTGAGTCCTACCCCCAATTTTTACCCTGGTGCCGGTCCACCCGCATCGCCAGCCGTACCGAGGATGAGGTGCGGGCCACCATCGAGATGGTCAAGGGCGGCGTGCACAAGTCCTTCACCACCATCAACCGCGCGCAGAAGCACAAGATGATCGACATCCGCTTGTTGGAGGGTCCCTTTAAGCGGCTGGAGGGCTACTGGCGCTTCGAACCGCTGCGGGCCGACGCCTGCAAGATTTCCCTGGATATGGAATTCGAATTCTCCAACCATCTGTTGCGGATCGCGGTCGAGCCGGTGTTCAAACAGATCGCCAATTCTCTGGTCGATGCGTTTTGCCGGCGCGCGGTGGAACTGTATGGCCAACGCTGAGCCGAATCCGATCCGGGTCGAGGTCGCCTATGCTTGTCCCGACGAACAGGTGATCATCCCGGTCGAGGTACCAGAAGGCGCTACACTGGAGCAAGCCATCGTTCAGTCGCGCATCCAGGAACGATTCCCGGAAATCCAGCTCCATACCGCCAAGGTCGGCGTGTTCGGCAAGCTCGGCAAGCTCTCGGCCACCGCGCGCGCCGGCGATCGGGTGGAGATTTACCGGCCGCTGCTGGCCGATCCCAAGGAGGTCCGCAAGAGGCGTGCCGCCGAGGGCAAGCGTATGGGCAAGGGCGGCGGCGATCTGGAGCCGGAAAGCGGTTAATCTACCGTGCCGTCGATACGGTCGAGCGTATCGCCGCTGAAGAACAGCGTGATGTGACGCAGGTCGTCGATCTGACCGCCTCGCTTGTAGTAGTAATAATAATCCCAGCGGTTCTGGTGGAACGGATCGGTGATCAGCGACGTGCCCAGAATGCGCAGCACCTGCGCCTTGGTCATGCCGGGGTGCAAGCGACCGACCATCTCCGGGTCAAGGTAATTGCCTTGACGAACCGGAACATTATAAAAACTCGGTAGATAGGATCCGCAGCCGGCGGTCAGGACGAGCAGCAGGATGCCGGCGGCGCGCAAGGACTTGTGAAGCATGGAAGGCAGAATCCGGGTTGCTTTGGAACTGAACGACATCATAACGTACATCGGCAACCTGTAGGCAAGCGCAATCCCGGAGAGCGTTCCGCATGGGCTCAAAAGAACTCAAGCAGGCTGGTTTGAAGGTCACGCTGCCGCGCATGAAGATTCTCGACATGCTGCAGCAGCAGGAAAGCGCCCATCTGAGCGTCGAGGCGATTTATCGCGCGCTGGTCGATTCCGGCGAGGAGATCGGTTTGGCGACGGTGTACCGGGTACTGACGCAGTTCGAAGCCGCCGGCCTGGTCAGACGCCATCATTTCGAGGGTGGCCAGTCGGTGTTCGAGATCAACCAGGGCGAGCACCACGACCATATTCTGTGCCTGGAATGCGGACGGATCGAGGAGTTCTGCGATGAGGAGATCGAACGGCGACAGCATGCCATCGCCCGGCGGCTCGGCTTCGAGCTGGCCGAGCATTGCCTGATTCTCTACGGCCACTGCGCCCGCGCCGATTGTCCTCACTACCCCGCTCAGGATGGCGGAGACAGTGAGCCGACGACCGAGCAAGGAGAGCATTGAATTTGCCGCTGTTGAGAGACGGAGCGTGGACTGGCGGTCAGCGCGCTGACGTACCGTTTTCCACCATCTCCCGCGCGTGCGCCAGCGTGCTCGCGGTCAGCTCCAGCCCGCCCAACATCCGGGCGATTTCCGCAACCCGCGCGCGCGCATCCAGCGGCAACACTTGCGTGTGGGTGCTGGCGCCGTCGGTCTGCTTGTCCACCTTGAAATGCTGATGCGCCTGCGCCGCCACCTGCGGCAGATGGGTCACGCACAGCACCTGCC
>JBATDL010000680.1:0-8814 GCA_049663445.1 Candidatus Competibacter sp. | reverse complement strand
GGGCAGATCGTAATTGACGACGATGGCGCAGTCCTGAAGGTTCTGCCCTTCCGAGAGCACGTCGGTGGCGATCAGAACGCGCAGTTCCTCCGCCCTCGCCCCCTCAGAGGAGAAAAGGGAGCGCTTGTCGTTCGATTCCGGCGAGAAGCGCCAAGCCAATTCGGTCGGATCGATGCTCTCTCCCGTAGCCGCCTCGACCTGCCGGACGCCACGCGCCGCCAGTTGCGCTTTGAGGTAGCGCGCGGTATCGGCGAACTGGGTGAAGATCAGCAGCTTGTCCTGACCGTGCTTTTGGGTGACGAGATGGACCAGTTCGGCCAGCTTGGCGTCCCGGTCGGGATTCCAATCCCCGCAAAATTTCAGCACCTCCAGCAGCGCCCTGGCGTCGGCCTTGAGATGCTTCGCCAGATTTTTGACAAAGAAGCCGGCGGGCAACCACTTGAACCGGCTTTGCAAGGGGCCGGCATAAGCAGTGTAGACCTCGGCGGCGCGAGCGCGATAATCGGACTCGGCGCGCAACTGACGGGTGATGCCGGGTGCTTCAGTTTCGCCGTTCCCGTCTTCCTCGTCGGCGAGGCCGCCTAGCATGTCCTCCGGGTCTTCGTCGCGGTAACCGGTGTCGAGCAGTTCGGCGCCCTGTGCGCCCAAGGGGATGTCCAGGCCGTTATCGAGGGCGTGCAGCACCACGCAATTGCGCAGGATGTGGCGCTCGATGGATAACAGGAAGACCGGTCCCGCCGATTCCAGCCGCTTGAACAGGTTGGTGCGGCAAAAACCCATCAACCGAGTGCCGGCGCGCGACAGACCGTCGATGACGCGCGCCTGTTCCGGCGTCGGAGTCAGCCCAGCCTTGAGATACTGGCCAAGACCGTAGCGCGGCAGGCTCAGCCCGTTGATGGCGGTCACCACCGGGTCCGAATAGAACCGGGCGTAAGCATCGCCGGGGTCGGCATCGTCGATGCGGAACTTCAGATTCCTGGGGATGCGCCTCGGGAAATAGGACTTGCCGCCGTCGGCGAACCGAAGATATTGGCCGCGCTCGTCTTCATGGGCGTAATGCTGCATGACGAAGCCGCGCGTGCGCCGCACCAGGTACAGCCGCATCAGATCGCGCCAATCGTCGGCGTCTTCGCTCTTCTCGAAAGCGGCCAGCGACCGCACCGGACACTGATGGCGACGGATGAATTCGTGCTCGCCGCCGAGCCGGGCGATCAGTTTCTCCGGGCGGATGCCGAGGTCGGCGTCCTGGCGCAGGAACAGGCCCAGTTGGGCCGAAAGGTCGAGATAGGTCTTGTTGTAGGGCGTGGCGGACAACAGGATGCACAGGCTGTCGTTGCGCTCGACGTAGTCGCGGATGACTTTCCAGCGCTTGCCCTCGCGGTTGCGCAGATTGTGGGATTCGTCGATCAACAGGATGCGGAAGCGGCGGGTCTTTTCCGGCAGTTCCTGAAGGGTTCTGGAAATCGACAGCACCTTGGCGCGCAGCCGGTAGCGATGCACGTAATCCTCCCACATCGGGACCAGATTTTTGGGGCACAGAATGAGGGTTTCAAGATTGAAATCGTCCTCGAACAGCTTGGCCAGGGCCGTGGCCATCAGCGACTTGCCCAGACCCACCACGTCGCCGATCAACACGCCACCGCGCTTGTGCAGGTGTCGGGCCGCGATCTTGACCGCCGCGACCTGGAAATCGAACAGGATGTCGCCGAACACCGGGGGAATGCGGAACTCGGCCAGACCGGCCCGCGCCTCCTGGGCCAGGTGATAGGCCATCTTCAGATAGACGTGATAGGGCGGCACCAGTTTTTCGCCTGCCCAGCTCTCGTCGATAAGGTCGGCCAGTTCCCTGGAGATGTCGAGACACCAGCGGTCGCTCCAGCGCGCCTCGAACCAGTCGGCCAGCTTGATCGTGGCGTCCGAGTCGAGCACATCGACATTCAGCTCGCCCTGACCGGACAGTCCGGCCAGGGTCAGATTGCTGCTGCCGAGATAGCCGACGATGGGGTTGATCGGGTCCCGCCGAAACAGCAGATACAGCTTGGCGTGCAGCGGATGGCGCAGGTACACCTTGACGACCAGTTTCCCCGCGCGAAGCTGGCTGGCGAGTTGCCGCAGCACCGCCTCATCGGCGTTGCTCGGTACGCCGGAGATCAACTGCTGGCGAAACTCCTCGGCGACATGGCGCTTTTCGCGGATGGCGGTTTGATTGTCGAGCCCCGGATCGTCTTCCCTGGCGAACAACGCCCGGCGTGCTTCATCCGAAGGGCTGACGTGCATCCCGACCAGCAGGCGGCAACATTGGCCCATGCCACCCGCCCAGCGGTCGACGTGACCCGCCAAATGTCGCCAGCCGCGCAGGTTGAAGTAGCCCACGCAGAAATCGCCTCGCTCCGCGACCTCAAGGGTCTCTTGCAGCGCCGGCAGCAGCGCCTTCTCGATGTTATCGAAGATTCTCGGCATGGCGTTCCCCAGTCCCAAAGTGAAGAGCCGACAACCCGGACCTCACTTCCGCCCGTACACCGTCGCCAGCCAAATCCCCAATCCGATCAAGCCGATGCCGGCGGCGTGAAAGGCGTACAGCCGCTCGCCCAGAAAAATCATCGACAGCACCGCGCCGAAGGCCGGCATCAGGTGCAGGAATTGCCCGGTGCGGTTGGCGCCCAGTTCCGCCACCGCCCGATTCCAGAAGATATAGGCGAGAATCGAGGGGAACAGCGCCAGATACGCAATGCTGGCCACGGTCGCGGCATTCACGGCGACCCAGCGCTCGTGTGCCAGATCCCAGCCGTACAACGGCGTCAGAATAATCACCCCGATCACCATGGTCGCGACCTGAAAGTTCAGCGGCTTGAGTGCCGCCGGCCGCCAGCGCAGACAAACCGAGTACAGCGCCCAACTGGCCACCGCCGCCAGAATCCACAGATCGCCGGCATTAACCCGCCACGCCAGCAGCGCCCGAAGGTCGCCGCGCGCGACGATCACCAACACCCCCGCCAACGACACCAGAATCCCCAACGTCTGCCAGCGGGTCACGGTCTGACGCAGCAGCAGGAACGACAGCGCCACGATCAATACCGGCGTTATCGACAGCATGATGACGGCATTGGTGGCGGTGGTGGACTGGAGGCCGATGTAGACGAAGGTATTAAAGTTGACCACGCCGAGCACGCTGAGTAGCAGCAGAACCGGTCCGTGGCGACGCAACAACGACCCCTGCTCGCGCAGCGAGACCCAAACGAACGGCAGCAGGATTGCCAGCGCCACCGCCCAGCGCCAGAACGACAGGGTGAACGGCGAAAACACGGTATGCACCGCCCGGCCCAACACGAAATTGCCGGACCAGAACAAGGTGGTCAGTACCAGGAGCAGATAAGGCGAGGGACGCCAAGCAATCAATGACTTAAACATGCGGGAAGCATTATGATTCTTCTTGCTCGCGGATTGGCGGGCCATCACGCCAGATGGCGATGAATTGTTCGAGGGTTATTGTACGCTCGCGGCGGTTATCTTAATTTTGCCAGGCCGATTCGAACCGGCAAACCCAATCATACGCAACTTTCGGATGTACCGATGCCCCAACTCATGCAACACGCCCAGCCTCCCTGGACCCCGGCAAGCTGGCGAAACAAGCCGGCGGCGCAACTGCCGGATTACGACGACCCGACGGCGTTGGCCGAGGTCGAGCAACGGCTGGCTCACTCGCTGCCGTTGGTGTTCGCCGGCGAAATCGAAACCTTGCGCCAGCAACTGGCCGAAGTCGCCGCCGGCCGGGCCTTCCTGCTGCAAGGCGGCGACTGCGCCGAGAGCTTCGCCGACTTTCACGACCGCGCCATCACCGATACCTTCCGGGTGCTACTGCAAATGGCGGTGGTGCTGACCTTCGCCGCCGCCTGTCCGGTGGTCAAGGTCGGGCGGATGGCGGGCCAGTTCGCCAAGCCGCGCAGCGCCCCCACCGAAACCCGCGACGGGGTCAGTCTGCCCAGTTATCGGGGCGATATCGTCAACGGTCTCGATTTCACTCCCGAAGCGCGCCGACCCGACCCACGCCGGCAACTGCGCGCCTACTCGCAGTCGGCGGCGACTTTGAATCTGCTACGGGCGCTGGCGCAGGGCGGTTTTGCCGACCTGCACCGGGTCCAGCAATGGAATCTGGATTTCCTGCGTGCCAGCCCCCAGGGCGCACGCTACCGCGATCTCGCTGATCGCATCAGCGAAACGCTGGCGTTCATACGCGCCTGTGGCCTGGACGCCGCCACCGACCCGCAGGTGCGGCAGGTGCAGTTCTACACCTCGCACGAGGCGCTGTTACTGGGCCACGAGCAGGCCTTGACCCGGCGCGAGCCGTTGACCGGAGAGTGGTACGACGGTTCGGCGCATTTGCTGTGGATCGGCGAACGCACCCGGCAACTGGACGGCGCCCATGTTGAATTCGCCCGTGGCATCGCCAACCCGCTCGGCCTCAAGCTGGGTCCGAGCACCGACCCCGACACGCTGCTGCGCCTGCTGGACATGCTGAACCCCGACGACCAACCGGGCCGGCTGACCCTGATCAGCCGCATGGGCGCGGACCGGATCGACAGCGCCCTGCCGCCGCTGATCCGCGCGGTCCAGCGCGAGGGGCGACAAGTGGTCTGGTCCTGCGATCCGATGCATGGCAACACCCTGGAGGCCAGCACCGGCTATAAAACCCGGCCCTTTGCCCGCATTCTCGACGAAGTGCGGTGCTTTTTCGCTATTCACCGCGCCGAAGGCAGCTATCCCGGCGGGATGCACTTCGAACTGACCGGCCAGGATGTCACCGAATGTCTGGGCGGCGCCCAAGCCATCACCGAACAGGGGCTGGCTGATCGCTATCACACCCAATGCGACCCACGCCTGAATGCTTCGCAAAGTCTGGAACTGGCCTTCCTGATTGCTGAAATGCTGAAGGATTACCGACAAGCCACCCTGAAGGACGAACACGATGAGTGAACTCCCCCGCCTGCTGCTGGTGATGCAAACCGCCGACGGCGGCGCCGGTCGCTGCGGCCGCAAGCTGCGAGAGCGTGGCTACCAGACCGATTATTGCTATCCGCAATCCGGCCAGCCGTTGCCAGTCGGCATGGACGGCTACGCCGGAGCGGTGGTGTTCGGTGGGCCGATGAGCGCCAACGACGACGACAAGCTGCCAGGCATCCGGGCGCAACTGGACTGGATTCCCACCGCACTGACATCCGGCCGCCCGTTTCTGGGCATCTGCCTGGGCGCGCAACTGCTGGCGCGGGCACTGGGGGCAGCGGTCAAACCGCATCCGGCCGGACTGGCGGAAATCGGCTATTTCCCGGTACGGCCGACCGCCGCCGGTCAAGCCATGTTCGAATCCCCACTGCACGTCTATCACTGGCACCATGAGGGTTTCGAGTTGCCGGCCGGCGCCGAACTGCTGGCCGCCGGCGACCGTTTCCCGCATCAAGCCTACCGCTACGGCACCCACGCCTTCGGGGTGCAGTTTCACCCGGAGGTGAACCGGAAAATTCTGGACGTGTGGCTGGTAGAAGGGGCGAAGGAACTCGCCGCGCCCGGTGCCCAGCCCGTCACCGAACAGCGCGACCATCACGCCCGCCACGATGCGGCGCTGGATCGCTGGTGCGACGGCTTTCTGGACGGCTGGCTGCGGACCGGCAGCACGGTGGAATAACGTGGCGAAAGCTCGCCATTTCGCATCCCCCTCAATTTAACCCCACGAGGATTCCGTCATGCTGCTCAAGAACTCGGCGACCCAGTACGGCGCAATGACCCGCTTCCTGCATTGGGCGGTGTTCCTGCTGTTCGTCTGGCAGTACCTCAGCGCCAACATCATGACGCGCCTCGGGCGGGACAGCGCACTGTTCGGCCTGAACCCGAATGACTATTACAACTGGCACAAGTCCATCGGTCTGGTGCTACTGGCGCTGGCGCTGGCGCGGTGGGTCTGGCGCAAGATCACACCCCTGCCAGACTGGGCGCCCACCCTGTCGCCGGCCGAGCGGGCGATTTCCCACCGCAACGAAACGCTGCTGTACGGCTGCATGTTCCTGCTGCCGATCAGCGGTTACCTGTTCGTGATGGCCGGCGGCTACGGAATCAAACTGTTCGGCGTTTACGTACTGCCCGACCCTATCGGCAAACAGGCGTGGCTCGCGGTACTGGCGCGACTGGTTCACATCCTCGCCGGCTACGCCACGGTGGTATTCGTCGCCTGGCACCTCGGCCTTGGCCTCAAGCATCATCGGTTCGACCGTGACCGTTTTCTGTACCGGATGCTACCGTTCACGCGGCAATAGCCCAAATGCCTTCCACCCCCGAACCGGGCCGATTCGACCGGGTGTATAATGACTGCAAAGGGAATACGGGAAGCCGTCATGCTAAGACCGCTCATCCCCGAGGGCGAGGCGCTGCGCCGGGCGTTTCACTGGCTCGCCGATCAGGGGGGACATTGCACGCTGAAGACCATCGAACAGGCCAGCCTGCTGTTCGATCTAACCCCGCGCGACGAGGAGTTCCTGCTGCGGCAGTTCGTTCACCATCGGGGCGCCAGCAGCGATGCCCCCGATTCAGGGCAGCAGCGGATTCCTTAGCCGCCGGGCGAAGCCGACCAGCATGGCGGCGGTCGCCCCCCAGATGAAGCGGTTCTCATAGGGAATCACGTAGTAGCGCCGCTGCTGGCCCTTGTAGTGCATGCTACGATACTCGTGATTGCGGGGATCGAGCACGAACTCCAGCGGCACCTCGAAGGCCTCGGCCACTTCGAACGCATCCAGCGTCAAGTCGAACGGCGGTTCGACGAAACCCACCACCGGCGTGACCAGGAACCCGGTCACGGTCTGGTACAGATCGAGAAAGCCGGCGATCTCCCCGATATGTCGGCGATGCAGACCGATTTCTTCTTCCGCCTCGCGCAGCGCGGTCTCCACCGGACTGTGATCATGATCCTCGGCGCGGCCGCCGGGAAAACTGATCTGGCCGGCATGATGCTCCAGATGCGCCGTGCGCTGGGTCAGCAGCACGGTGAACCCTTCCAGCCGCTCCACCAGCGGCACCAGCACCGCCGCCGGCATCAAGGTCCGCTCTTCGCGCTCCAACCCGGCCACCGCGTGATCGCCGGTGATCGTGTCCAGTTCGTGGGTCGGGTGCAGGCAGCGGCGAATTCGGTCGCGCAGTTCCGAAACGTTCACCTTACCCCGCCCCCACCGCGACTCCGAACAACCGGCCATAGTTGGCGGTGGTGGTCGCGGCTACCTGCTCCAGCGATTCGCCGCGCAAGCCGGCGACGAACTCCGCTACATGGCGGACCCAGGCCGGCTGGTTGGGCTTGCCCCGATGCGGGACCGGCGCCAGATAGGGCGAATCGGTTTCCACCAGCAGCCGTTCGGCCGGCAGGCGCCGGGCCACATCCTGAATCTGCTGAGCGTTCTTGAAGGTGACGATGCCGGAAAACGAGATGTGAAAGTTCAAGGCCAGCGCCCGCTCCGCCATCGACCAGTCCTCGGTGAAACAATGCAACACCCCGCCGACCTCGGCCGCGCCCTCCTCTTCCAGGATGCGCAGGGTATCGGCGCGGGCATCGCGGGTATGCACGATCAGCGGCTTACCCAAATCACGGGCGGCGGCGATGTGCACGCGGAACCAGTCCCGCTGGCGGTCAGCGCTGTCGGCCCCGTAATAGTAATCCAGACCGGTTTCGCCGATGGCCACCACTTGCGGCTCGCGGCCCAGCGCCGTCAACTCCGCCACCGTTGGGGCACGACCGCCGTCCTCACTGGGATGCACCCCCACCGATAGCGCGATTTGCGGATAGGGTTCGGTCAGTCGAACCAGCGCCGGCCAGCTTTCCAGATCCGTCGCCACGCTCAGCAGTCGGGTTACGCCGTGGGCGACAGCGGCCTCCAGCACGCCGGCCAAGCCGCCGAAACGCTCCAGATCCAGCCGGTCCAGATGACAGTGGGAATCGATCAGCATCGTTCGCCAGCGCGCTTACATGGTGTTGGTCATGTGCTCGGCGCGGGTATAGCCGGCCAGCAGTGCTTCAACCTTCTTCCGCAGGTTGGCGCCCTCCACGCCGCCGAACTGAATGCCGGCCCCCATCTGTCGTCCGCCCGGCGTGGTCTGGTAATTGATCCAGACCACCTTGCCGGTGATGGCGAAGCGTTCCGGGTCCTCCAGCAGGGTCAGCAGCAGAAACACCTCGTCACCCAGCTCAAAGGATTTCTCGGTCGGGATAAAAATCCCTCCCCCGTTGATAAAAGGCATGTAGCTGGCATGCAACATCGCCTTGTCCTTGATGGCGAGGGAAATGACACCTTGTCGTGGACCCGCCATATCGTTCGGCCTCCGGTAAAACGCGTCGGCAAGACGCCAAAATGATTTCAGTGATCCGCGCCGCCAGCGAGAAATACTTCCAGTAGCAGTTGCCCGTTAGCTTGCGTGGTCGTGCATAAAGTATACAACTGGACTGCCGCGTCCAGACGCCCAAACAGGTCGTGCAGTGAGTGTCGGTCGACCCAGCGCCGTAACATGTCACTCAAATCGGTATTATTCAGGCGCGGCGGCTCGGGATTCATCTTAAGCCGAATCAAATCGGTATGCCAACCGATCAGCCAGCGCAGATTTTCGGCCAGATCCTCCTTCATCCAACTTTCCACCGCCCGCATCGGGTCGGCCCGGCCGACCGATACCTGCTCATAGCTCTCGGCCAGTTCCCGGCGTCGGCGCCAATACCCTTCACCAGCATAAGCCAGTGCCGCCAGCGGGGCGCCACCGGCCCAATCGAGCAGCGTTTGCGGATCGACGCCCTCC
>JBATDL010000679.1:0-8665 GCA_049663445.1 Candidatus Competibacter sp. | reverse complement strand
TATCGGGTCTCACCGCTGTATTGGGAAGAATGCCCCAATCTCGAGAAATTGTTCCCGGGTTGGCCTGAGGTTCATCACGGAAACTGAGGGACACTACCATTTTTGAGACTGGGCATGAGATTTCTTTTGCACACACCAGTTTCAAGTGGTCAAACTTGGCGAGTCATAAAGCGGGAGTCACAGTAGTCATCGTCGGCATCTCAAGCCAAGTTGGCCAAGTGCGTAAGCTCTATTCCATAGCCGATGATGGAAAGTCCATTACCAAGGACGCGTCAAATATCAACGCATACCTTGTAGCCGCACCCAATATCATTGTTGCCAAAGCGATGAAACCGCTAACTGAAGTTGGCGTAATGGACTTTGGAAACAAAGCTGACGATGGTGGATATCTAACGCTTCTGTCTCACCAACTTGAGGATATGAAGCTCACCAAACGTTCGCGCGAGAAATTTATTAAGCAGTTTTATGGGTCAAAGGAGTTCATCAATGGTGAAACACGTTACTGCATCTGGATTGGCAACGATGACCTAGTTGAAGCTCAGGCTGAACCCGCGCTGGCAAAACAAATTGAGCTCGTACGAAATGCTCGTCTGAATAGTACAGATGCGTATGCGAGAAGCCTTGCCGCTAGGCCACATCAGTTCAAGACTCCTCGTTTAGCTAATGAGAGCGTTATCGTTACTCCTCGCGTAAGTTCTGAAAATAGACCTTACTTACCCGTAGGGCTGATGAGCAATGGAGCCGTCATCGGCGACCGAAACTTCGCCCTCTACGATGCCCCCCTCTGGAATATGGCCCTCATTGCCTCGCGCCTGCACTGGGTCTGGATCGGCACAGTCTGTGTGCGGATGCGAACCGATTTTTCATACTCCAACACCCTCGGCTGGAACACCTTCCCCGTGCCGCTGCTCACCGAGCAGAACAAGGCCGACCTGACCGCCTGCGCCGAGAACATCCTGCTGGCCCGCGAAGCGCATTTCCCCGCCACCATCGCCGACCTGTACGACCCGGACAACATGCCGGAGAACCTGCGCCACGCCCACGAGCGCAACGACGAGGTGCTGGAGCGCATCTACATCGGCCGCCGCTTCAAGAACGACACCGAGCGGCTGGAAAAGCTGTTCGAGCTGTACACGAAGATGACGGCGGCGGCCAAAGCTGCGCCACAGGCCAAAAGGGGAAAAGCCAAATGAGCGAACCACGCACGCAGGCCCTGATTGATGAACTGTGCCAGCTTCCGGCTGAAATCTCGTGGGTGGAGTTCAAGGAAAACAATACCGATGCGCAAATGATCGGCAAGCTGATCTCGGCGCTGTCCAACGCAGCGCGGCTGGCCGATCAGCCGTTTGCCTATGTGCTGTGGGGGGTGCGCGATGCCGATCATGCCGCCGTCGGCACCACGTTCGAACCATCCAGCCAGTTGCAGCAGGGCCAGCCGCTGGAACTGTGGCTGGCGCAACGCCTGCAACCGGCCATTGCCTTCAGCTTCAAGCGGGTCGATTACCACGGTGTGCGGCTGGTCATGCTGGAGATTCCGGCGGCCACCAACAGCCCGGTGGAGTTCGAGCGACAGGCCTTTATCCGCATTGGCAGTGCCACGCCCCGGCTTTCCGATCACCCGGAACGCTTGAAGGCGCTGTGGGCGAAATTGCAGCCCTATGCTTGGGAAACGGGCATCGCGGCGCAGTTCCTGAGTGGCGATGAGGTGCTGGCGCGGCTGGATTACGCCGCCTACTTCGACCTGACCGGCCAGCCTTTGCCGGATAACCGCAAGGGCATTTTCGACAAGCTCACGGCCGACCATCTGGTGCGGGAAGATGTGGGCGGGCATTGGAACATCACGAATCTCGGAGCCATCTTGTTCGCCAAGCGGCTGGCGGATTTTTCCCCTTCCATCGCGCGCAAGGCCATCCGTTTTGTGGCCTACGGTGGCCTGGGCCGTGCCGATACGGTGACGCACCGGCAGGACGGACAGAAGGGTTATGCCATCGGCTTCACCGGCCTGATCGATTTCATCGACGGCCTGATGCCGCGCAATGAATTCATCGGGAAAGCCTTTCGCGAGGAGCGCCCGCTGTATCCGGCCATTGCCATCCGCGAGTTGGTGGCCAATGCGCTGATTCACCAGGACATGACCGTGACAGGTGCTGGCCCCTTGGTCGAGATGTTCAGCGACCGGCTCGAAATTACCAACCCCGGCCAGCCGCTGGTGCAGCCAGAGCGGTTTCTGGATTTTCCGCCGCGCTCGCGCAACGAGGCACTGGCCTCGCTGATGCGCCGGATGCGTCTGTGCGAAGAACAGGGTACTGGCATCGACAAGGTGATCGTGGCCGTGGAGTTGCACCAGTTGCCGCCGCCGGACTTCCGCGTGGAAGGCGATACGGTGCGGGCTGTGTTGTACGCGCCGCGCCGCTTTGCCGACATGACCCCGCAGGAACGAGCGCGGGCCTGTTACCAGCACGCGGCGCTGAAGTATGTCAGCGGGCAGCGGATGAAAAATGCTTCGCTTAGCGAACGCCTGGGCATCGACCCGCAGAACGCGGCGCAGGCATCGGTAGTGATTCGGCAGGCACTGAAAGCCGGATTGATCAGGCCCGCCGACCCGGCCCATCCCCGCGCGGGCTACGTCCCGTTCTGGGCCTAGACGGGAACGTTTTGATCGGGTTTTGATTTTGCTCGCCAGAAACCTGGTTGCCACCGACAGAAAGGCACGAAAAGCAATTTTAAATAATGAGTTAATAGGAACACCAAGGTCTGGAAAGTTTTGATCCGGTTTTGATCGTCTGCTCCAAATACCCTTTTCCCCGAGTACGGATGCCATGAACGCAATGACCAACCCCACCAACGCCTACACCGTGCCGTCGGTGTCCATCAGCACGGCACGCACCGGCGCGTCCAGCAAGGCCAACGCGCTGGGGATGCGCGCCATGCAGGAGCGGGCCTACGCCAAGCGTGGCGAACAATACCTGCTGATCAAGTCGCCGCCGGCATCGGGCAAATCGCGCGCGCTGATGTTCATCGCGCTGGACAAGCTCAACAATCAGGGCTTGCGCCAGGCCATCGTTGTGGTGCCGGAACGGTCCATTGGCGGCAGCTTCGGCGATGAGCCGCTGAGCCAGTTCGGTTTTTACTGGGATTGGCAGGTGGCCCCGCAGTGGAACCTCTGTAATGCCCCCGGCGTGGATGAGCCACGCGTCGCGAAGTCCAAGGTGGGCGCGGTGCGCAAATTTCTGGAAAGCGCCGACAAGGTGTTGGTCTGCACCCATGCCACCTTCCGCTTTGCGGTGGATGAGCTGGGCATCGCGGCGTTCGACAATCGCCTGATTGCCATCGACGAATTCCATCATATCTCCAGCAATTCGGACAACGTACTGGGCAAGCAACTCGGTGCGTTCATCGCCCGCGACCAGGCGCATGTGGTGGCCATGACCGGCTCCTATTTCCGTGGCGACAGCGTGGCGGTGCTGGCCCCGGCGGACGAAGCCCGGTTCGAGACGATCACCTACACCTACTACGAACAGCTCAACGGCTACCGCTGGCTCAAGTCGCTGGACATTGGCTACTTCTTCTACACCGGCCGCTATGTCGATGCCGTCGCCAAAGTGTTGGACCCGGCGCTGAAAACCATCGTCCATATTCCCAATGTCAACGCCCGCGAAAGCCTGAAAGACAAGGAACGCGAGGTGAACGAGATTATGAACGCCCTGGGCGAATGGAAGGGCATCGATCCGGCTACCGGCTTCCACCAGATACAGACCGAGGAGGGCCGCACGCTGAAGGTGGCGGACCTCGTGGACGACAGCGACCTCACCTCGCGCTCCCGCGTACTGGCGGCGCTGAAAGACCCGGCGCAGAAGAACAACCGTGATTACGTGGACATCATCATCGCGCTGGGCATGGCGAAGGAGGGCTTCGACTGGATTTGGTGCGAACACGCCCTGACCATTGGCTACCGCAGCAGCCTGACCGAAATCGTCCAGATCATTGGCCGTGCCACCCGCGATGCCGAGGGCAAGGAGCGGGCACGCTTCACCAATCTGATCGCCGAACCGGCAGCGGAACAAGTCGCGGTGGCCGAGGCGGTGAACGACATGCTCAAGGCCATTTCCGCCAGTCTGTTGATGGAACAGGTACTGGCACCGCGCTATGAGTTCACGCCCAAAAACAACGGCCCGAAGGAAGGCTTCGATTACGGCGAGGGAGGCTACAAGGACGGCGGCCACAATATCGGGGTGAACCAGGACACCGGCCAGATTCACGTCGAGATCAACGGGCTGGCCACGCCGCAAAGCCCGGAGGCGACGCGCATCTGCAAGGAAGACTTGAACGAAGTCGTCACCAGTTTCTTGCAGGACAAGACTGTGCTGGAGCGCGGCCTGTTCGACCAGGAAAACACTTTGCCCGAAGAACTGACCCAATTACGCATGGGCAAGATCGTGCGCGAGCGTTACCCGGAATTGAGCGATACCGATCAGGAGGCCATTCGTCAGCACGCCATCGCCGCCATGAACATCACCCAGCAGGCCAAGCTGGCCTTGGCCCAGGCCGATGCCAACGGCGGCGGCACGACGCAAGGCGGTACGGCGTTGCTGGATGGGTGCGCAAGTTCGTCAATGTACGCGACCTGGACATTGACCTGATCGACCGCATCAACCCCTTCGATGCCGCCTATGCGGTGCTGGCGAAAGCGATGGATGAAAAATCGCTGCGTCAGGTGCAGGCCAGCATTGCCGCCAAAAAGGTGAGCATTCCCGAAGACGAAGCGCGTGAGCTGGCAAAACGCGCCTTGCAGTTCAAGCACGAGCGTGGCCGCCTGCCAGACATCAATTCCGCCGATGCCTGGGAAAAGCGCATGGCCGAAGGCGTGGCCGCGCTGGCGCGTTACCGTGCCCAGGCCAAGGCGGCACAGGTACAGGAAGGGTCCAGCCATGGCTGAGATGGACGACGACGAACTGCTGGATGCGCTGGGGATAGAAGTCGCCCCGCTCAAGTCCGCGAGCAGAACCCCGCGCGAAGAACGCATCATCGCCGGCTTCGAGGACATCCTGCGCTTCCATCAGGCCCATGGCCGCGCCCCGCTGCACGGCGAGGGCGGCGACATCTTCGAACGCCTGTACGCCGTGCGTCTGGACCAACTACGCAAGTTGCCGGAAGCGCAAACCTTGCTGGCTGGGTTGGACGGCCCCGGCTTGTTGTCAGGTGTAGCAGTGGCCCCGGCAGATGTAGATAGCATGGACGAAGACGCCTTGCTGGCCGAACTGGGCATTGGTGATGAGCCCGCCGACCAGAACGACATCACCGTGCTGCGCCATGTGCGTTCTCGCGCTGAAAAGCGTGCGGCGGAGGAAATCGCCGACCGTACACCGTGTGCGGATTTTGACAAATTCCAACCGCTGTTTGAGCGAGTGGAACGAGACTTGAAATCTGGCGTTCGCAAAACGCTGCGCTTCGGACGCGATGCCAGCATTGCCAGCGGGAACTACTTCATCGTCGGCGGGCAGCTTGCCTATGTGGCCGAGATCGGCGAAACCATCAAAGCCCCGAATGGCGAAAGCGATGCACGTCTGCGCGTCATCTACGCCAACGGTACGGAAAGCAACTTGTTGCGCCGCTCGCTACAACGAGCGCTCTACAAAGATGAGACTGGCCGCCGCCTGACCGACCCGGACATGGGGCCGCTGTTTGGCGATGCGCCAGAGCCTGACGATATTGAAGTTGGAACCATCTATGTGCTGCGCAGCCTGTCCAGCCATTCATTCGTCGCCGAACACCGCGAGCTGATCCACAAGATCGGCGTGACCGGCGGCAAGGTGGAAGCCCGCATCGCAGGCGCGGACAAGGATGCCACCTATCTGTTGGCCGACGTGGAAGTGGTCGCCACCTACAAGCTGCACAACCTGAACCGCACAAGGCTGGAAAATATCTTCCACCGCTTGTTCGGCGCAGCACAACTCGACTTGACCATCGAAGACCGCTTCGGACATCCGGTCAGGCCCAGGGAGTGGTTCCTGGTGCCGCTCCAGGTGATTGACGAAGCGGTTCAGCGCATTCGGGATGGGTCGATTACCGATGTGGTCTACGACCCGAAGCGTGCACAGCTGATTGGCCAAACTCAGCAGTAAACGTTGTGTAAATGCGTGGAAGACTGAAATGGCCGCCTTTCCTTTTGGAAGTGTTCGAGCCCAGCACCCGGCCGCCTGGTCGCCACCATGGCGATCGCGGCCGCGCCCTGGGTTTTCCGCCGCTTCCACCTACCCCCGAATCAAGGTACCGATGCCGGCGTCGGTAAACAGTTCCACCAGTACCGCGTGCTCGATCCGGCCGTCGATGATGTGCGCCGCCTTGACTCCGCCGCGCACCGCTTCCAGCGCGCAGCCGATCTTTGGCAACATGCCACCGTGGATGGTGCCATCGTCGATCAGCATCTGTACCTGTCGGGCGTCCAGGCCGGTCAGCAGTTTGCCTTCCTGGCTCAGTACGCCGGTGGTGTCGGTGAGCAGGATCAGTTTCTCGGCATGCAGCACCTCGGCCATCTTGCCGGCGACCAGATCGGCGTTGATGTTGTAGGACTGTCCATCCGGACCGACCCCAATCGGTGCGATCACCGGGATGAAATTACCGCCGGTCAGCGTCTCGACGATGGATTTGTCGATGCTGGCTACCTCGCCAACATGGCCGATGTCGACGATTTCCGGCGCTTCCAGATCGGGACTTTTGCGAGTGATGGTCAGTTTACGAGCGTGAATCAGATCGCCATCCTTGCCGGTCAGGCCCACCGCGCAACCACCGTGGCGGTTGATATTGTTGACGATCTCCTTGTTGACCAGCCCGCCCAACACCATTTCCACCACATCCATGGTTTCGCTGTCGGTGACGCGCATTCCGTCCACGAAGCGGCTTTCCTTGCCGATGCGCTTGAGCAACTCGCTAATCTGTGGGCCGCCGCCGTGCACCACCACCGGGTTGAAGCCGACCAGCTTCATCAGCACGATGTCGCGGGCGAAACCGTTTTTTAGATGCTCGTTTTCCATGGCGTGGCCGCCGTACTTGATCACGAAGGTCTTGCCGGCGAAACGGCGGATGTAGGGCAGCGATTCGGTGAGAACGTGCGCCACCTGGGTGGCGGCCTGGGCGTCTAAAGCCATGCGGGGATCAACCTCTAAAAACGATGGGAAACGAAGAAATCAGAAGGGTAGGGCTAAATCGGATTGCAAGGCCAGCAGTTGCTGGCGGAACCGATCCTGAATGTCGGCCATGGCGGTTGGGTCGTCCGCCTCGAAACGCAGCGTCAGACTGGGCGTGGTGTTGGAGGCGCGCACCAGACCCCAGCCGTGCGGGAATTCCACCCGCAGCCCGTCCAGGGTAATGATCCGCGCATCCGGGCCGAAATCGGGTTGGGCCGCCAGTCGGGCCATGAACGCAAACGGCTCGCCCTCGGCCATGTCCAGCCGCAGGTCCGGGGTATTCAGGCCGGTCGGGTAGGCGGCAAAGAATTCGGCGCTGGACACCGGCTGCCGCGCCAGCAGCCGCAGCAACCGGGCGGCGGCGTAAAACGCGTCGTCGAAGCCGAACCAGGCATCGGCGTGGACGAAATGCCCGGCCAGCTCGCCGCCCAGTAGCGCACCGGTTTCCCGCATCTTGGCCTTGATCAGCGAATGGCCGGTTTTCCACAGGATCGGCTGGCCACCCAGGCGTTCGATGAGCCGGCTCAGATGCAGCGAGCATTTGATGTCGAATACGATGGCCGCGCCGGGATGTCCGGCCAGTACGTCTTCGGCCAGCGGCATCAGCACCCGATCCGGCCAGACGATTTCGCCCATGTCGGTAATCACGCCCAGCCGGTCGGCATCGCCGTCGAAGGCCAGCCCCAGATCGGCGCCGTGCGCCCGCACCGCAGCTTGCAGGTCGATCAGGTTCTCCGGCACGCTGGGGTCGGGGTGGTGGTGCGGAAAGCGTCCGTCCACCTCGCAGTACAGTTCCACCACTTCGCAGCCCAGCGCGCGTAGCAGAGGCGGAGCGGTATAACTGGCGACTGCGTTGCCGCAATCCACCACTACCTTGAAGGGGTTGGATAGACGCAGCACGTCGCTGATCCGCCGGATATAGTCGGCGCGGATGTTGGCAAACCCTTCGCGGCCATGACCGTGACGCAGGTTGCCGGTCTCGATGCGGTGACGCAGGTCGCGGATCACTTCGCCATGCAGGGCGATTTTGTCGATCACGATCTTCAGACCGTTGTACGGCGCCGGATTGTGGCTGCCGGTGACCATGACCCCGGCGTGGCTGGTGTCGAGGGTGTGGGTCGCGTAGTACAGCAGCGGGGTCGAGACCGCACCCAGATCCAGTACGTCCAGCCCGGCGGCGCGGATGCCGGTCTTGAGCGCCTCGCATAGCAGCGGGCTGGACAGCCGCTCGTCGCGGCCGACGATCACTTGAGTTTCGCCGCGCTCGGCGGCGAGGCTGCCCACCGCCTGGCCGATGAGTCGTACCCCCTCGGGCGTTAGATCACGACCCACCACGCCGCGGATGTCGTACTCCCGGAAGATGGTTTGGATCATGCGCGAGGATCAATGCCGTCCGGAATGGCCGAAACCGCTGGTGCCGCGCGTGCTGGGCGTGAATTCGGGGACGATGGCGAATTCGGCCCGCACCACCGGCACGATGA
>JBATDL010000678.1:0-5548 GCA_049663445.1 Candidatus Competibacter sp. | reverse complement strand
GGCCATGTGCCGGCGCTGTGGAACCGGCTGCTGGCCGAAGCGCGGCAGCGATGGGAGATCGGCCTGACCCGCATCCCGCCGATTCTGGCCAGCGATCACGACCCCAAAGCCGTGCGGGCGGCGCTGCTCAACGCCGGCCACGCCGGAGTGACGAACTGGATTGACATCAAGCGGCGGGAACTGGCTGACATCGAACCGCCGGACGGTCCGCCGGGGCTGTTGATCGCCAACCCGCCCTATGGTGAGCGCTTGGGCGAACGGGATGAACTGACCGCGCTATACCGCCAAATCGGCGAGCGGCTGAAAACCCGTTTTAGCGGCTGGCGGGCCGCGATCCTCACCGGCAATCCAGAACTCGGTAAACGCATGGGGCTGCGTGCCGAAAAAACCCATGTCTTTTACAACGGCCCGCTGGAATGCCGGCTGCTGCGCTTCCGGATCGAACCCACCTTTTTCGTCGACCGGGACGCAGCCGACCAGCGCGCTCGGACCCGGATTTTGCAGCAGGCCATCGAGCACGGCGCCGAGGGCTTCATCAACCGGCTGCGCAAAAACCTGCGGCATCTCGACCACTGGGCGAACCGGGAAGGCGTGCGCTGCTACCGCTTGTACGACGCCGACCTGCCGGAATATGCGGTGGCGGTAGACCGTTACGAACAATGGCTGCATGTACAGGAATATGCACCACCATCCAGCATCGATCCCACCAAGGCGCGCGAACGGCTGGAACAGGTGCTGGCGGTGCTGCCGGCGCTGCTGGAACTACCGCCGGAACAGGTTTTCCTCAAGGTCCGGCAGCGGCAGCGGGGCGCTAGCCAGTACCAGAAGCGCGCCGAACAGGGACGCTTCCACGAGGTTCACGAAGGAGTTGCCCGTTTCTGGGTCAACTTCACCGATTATCTGGACACCGGGTTATTCCTCGATCACCGCATTACCCGGCAACGGCTGGGCGAACTGGCGGCCGGACGGCATTTCCTCAACCTGTTCGGCTACACCGGCACGGCGACCGTGTGCGCCGCGTTGGGAGGCGCGGCCAGCACCACCACCGTGGATCTGTCGGCGACCTATCTGGACTGGACCCAACGCAACCTGGAGCTGAACGGCATCCGTGGCCCCCATCACGCCCTGATCCGGGCCGACTGCCGGCAATGGCTGGATCAGGCACGGGAATGCTATGACTTGGTTTTTCTCGATCCACCGACTTTTTCCAACTCCAAGCGGCTGCCGGAATCGTTCGACGTGCAGCGGGATCACGTCGGTTTGCTGCGTCAGACGCTACGGCTGCTGGCGCCGGAAGGCGTGCTGGTTTTCTCCACCAACCATCGCGCGTTCCGGCTGGACCGGAATGCTTTGGCCGATCTGCGGATCGAGGACTGGAGCCGGCGCACGCTGCCGCCCGACTTTGCCCGCCAGCCCAAAATCCATCATTGCTGGCGGATCATGCGGAGGTAAAGTGGAGGGAATACCCGCCACAAAAGGCACTATAATAATAAGCGTAATGCCTGAGGCGCGGCACCGGAGGACCGATATGATGAGTGCTCAAACATCCAGCAAGCAGGCTGCTTCCCCCCAACCCGGATCCATGCTCGATCCGTTCGATATTGTCGGTTCCAGCCTGGCGGTACAGCAGGCATGGTTGCAGCAACCCGAGCGACTGGCGGCCATCCTGCAAGAACTGGCATTGGATGGTCATCGGGTCCACGAGCGCTTCACTCAAACCGGCTTGGGCATTTCCAACGAACCGGGGGTGGCCGCTGTTCTCCGCGACGAACGCTTTCAAGACCCCGTCTGGAACGAACAGCCTGGCTTTAGCTATCTGAAAGAGATGTACCTGCTGTACAGCCGCTGGCTGGAAAACGCCATCTACGCCACTGAAGGCATCGAGCCCTCGCGCCGGCAGCGGGCGGCGTTCTGGGTCCGGCAGTGGCTGG
Source organism: Candidatus Competibacter sp. (assembly GCA_049663445.1). Lineage (GTDB taxonomy): Bacteria > Pseudomonadota > Gammaproteobacteria > Competibacterales > Competibacteraceae > Competibacter. Next base: position 3,617 of record JBATDL010000678.1, on the reverse strand, counting down.
ACGCCATCGCGCCCAGCAACTTTTTCTGGACCAACCCCGAAGCCCTGCGGCGTGGCATCGCCAGCCACGGTTACAGTCTGTTGTGGGGACTGCAAAACTGGCTGCGCGACACCGCCGCCGGCGAGGTACGGATGGTGGAGCCGGATGCCTTCACGGTGGGACACGACCTGGCCGCCACCCCCGGTCAGGTGGTGCTGCGCAACGATTTGCTGGAACTGATTCAATACGCCCCCACTACCGAACGGGTCCATGCCGTACCGGTGGTGCTGATCGCGCCGTGGATCAACAAGTACTACATCATGGATCTCAGTCCGCGCAACAGCCTGGTACGTTATTTGGTTGAGCAGGGCTTTACCGTGTTCGTCACCAGTTGGAAGAATCCAACGCCCGAAGCACGGGCGACGACGCTGGACGACTACCTGCTGCGCGGCGTGCGGCCGGCGCTGGAAACGGCTCGCGCCATCCGGGGTGTACCCCAAGTCCACGCTGCCGGCTATTGTCTGGGTGGCACCGCGCTAGCGATGCTGCTGGCTTGGCTCAACGCCGACCCCGGCGACCGCGCCGTCAGTCCAGTTGCTCACTGGACTACCTTCACTACGTTGGTGGACTTTCAGGATCCTGGCGAAATTGGCGCTTTTCTGAGCGAGGATAGCTTCGAATTCCTGCGCGAACGCATGAACGCCGATGGTTATCTGGACGGCGCCGACATGGCCAGCGCCTTCCGGTTGCTGCGGCCCAACAGCCTGATCTGGCACTACGTGATTCACAGCTACCTGTACGGTGAGGAGCTGCCACCCAGCGACGTGCTGTTCTGGAACTGCGACACCACACGCATGCCGGCGGCCATGCACGAGTTTTACTTGAGAGAGCTTTACCTGAACAACCGGCTGGCGCGGCCGGGCGATTTGGTGATCGGCGGGCGCCGGCTCGATTTGGGGCTTATCGACCAACCGTTGTACGCGGTTGGCGCCGAACAGGACCACATCGCGCCCTGGCGCCAAACCTTCCGGCTCTGCGAGCTGACCGGTGGCCCGGCGCGTTATATTCTGGCCACCTCCGGGCACATTCTCGGCATCATCAACCCACCGGCGACTCCACCCAAGCGGCGCTACTGGGTTGGAGACGTCAACGACCCACACGATCCGGAAGTCTGGCGAGAAAGCACCGCCAAGGTGGCAGGGTCGTGGTGGGATGACTGGAGCCGTTGGCTCGGCGAGCGCTGCGGGCCGTTGGTCGAATCACCAGCTCCAGGCAGCGCCGCTTACCCGCCCCTGGAAGCAGCGCCAGGTCGATATACGCTGGAAAAATGAAGGAAAAGACCAAAACCTTCCAGTTTCAAGCTCAACCTCGCCCCGGATTGCGCCACAGCACCTCAATCCCTCCCTCATCCCGGGCGAGAAGCCGGCACAGCACAAACAGCAGATCCGACAGCCGGTTCAGGAAAACCTGCACGTCCGCGTTGATTTCTTCTTCTCGCGCCAGCGATATCACCCGCCGCTCGGCGCGCCGGCAAACCGCCCGCGCTATGTGACAATCCGCCGCCGCCCGCCCACCACCAGGAAGTATGAACTCCTTGAGCGGCGGCAACTGGTCGTTGAATTCGTTCAGCGCCGCTTCCAGTCGTGCCACGTCTTCTTCCTTGATGGCTTGGTAGCCCGGAATACTCAACTCCCCTCCCAGATCGAACAGCTTGTGCTGCGCCTCCTGCAAACAGTCGCGGATAGGCTCCCGCAGGTCATGCACCAGCACTCGGCCGATAATGCAGTTCAATTCATCGACCGCACCGATCGCCTCGATGCGTAGGCAATCCTTGGCAACCCGATCTCCGTTGCCTAAGCCGGTGGTCCCTTTGTCCCCGGTGCGCGTGTAGATTTTGGAAAGCCGGTTGCCCATCGTTACTCCTCTATCAGTCGTTCGCACAAAATTTTTCGCGGCCAAAATTGGAAAACCTCCGCTTCCATGAACCCTGGTTTTCCATCTACTTGGGGTCGCCAGCCTCTTGCTCCAATCCGCTAAACATACCCTGAGCCCCGGGCTGAGAACCTCTCTTTATTGTACCCTTCCCCCGTTGCAAACGACCGGTTCAGGATTCGTTCACCAACAGTTTCGTTTCATGTTGAATCAGAGTCGGCCTCAATACTTTTTCATAAAATATATATTTTTCATAAAGTTAGTAAAAAAAATCATATAGTTAATACTCATTGGTATTTTGATATAATCAATTGATTTTAAATAAAATTATTTAAAAATGACGCTATCATGAAATAACCTTCGTTACTGCAAAATAATCACTCTCGTTTGATAGGCGTTCTTTTTTGCCAATTTACAAAAATTTTATAATTTATTGTTTTTAATAAATTTTTTAAGAATTGATCGCCAAGAATTTATATTAATTTAACGTGTTGTTTTTTAATATAAAATTAATAAATAAACAGTGATTTGAAAGCAATTGCTCGGCATACAAAAATTATTTATTTGGCAATCTGATACTTGCAAAACATTTCAGTCCCATGCTTTCATAATTACCAATGCTGTATTGCAGTATGTTCCTGCCATAGGCCAAGTATCGTAGTCCGATACCGGCCTAGGAACATCAGGCGACACCGGAAATCAGGCTGGCAGGCTGGCAGGCCACATTCCCGGAGTTGCTTAGTCGGGTCCACGGCGCCGGAGCAATCCGGCTAGGTCCAGGGAGGACCGGAGCCAACCCAGGATATGGGCCTATTGAGCACTGTCAGTTCGTGCTGATCAACGATGGAGGTCTTTTATGGAATTCACGGAATGCGTCAAGGAAAGGCTTACTTTGACCCTTAAGTCAGGATTGCTGTGCGCGGCCTTTCTAGTGCCTGTCGCAGCGCTGGCTCAATCGCCGGAGACAATCCGTGGCGAAGAACCCAACCCAATCACCGCAGCCATCAATTCCGGCACCGATGCCGATGCCGATGCCGATGCCGTCGAACTCAAGCCGGCCGACCAAAGGAAAGTCACCCGCCTTTCCAACCACATCCAGCGCAAATATCGGGTCCCGGAAGCCAGGGCGCGACGGATCGTTCGCGAAGCGGTTCGCAACGGCAAGCGCCAAGATGTAGACCCGGAACTCATCCTCGCCGTCATCGCCGTCGAATCGACGTTCAAAGAGCGTGCCGTCAGCCGGGTCGGTGCTCGTGGCCTGATGCAGGTGATGCCGGGTTCCCACAAGGGTAAGGTTCGGCGAATCGGCGGCGCCCCTGCACTGTTCGACCCCGCCAAGAACATCCACACCGGCTCGCAAATCCTGGTGGAATATCTCGAAGACCATTCCGGCAACCTGCGCCGGGCGCTGCTCAACTACAACGGCAGCTTGGGCACGCGCTCGTCTTTCCCGGACAAGGTCATCCGGATCTACCACAGTCTGCAACGAGTCACTGTCGAGGGCTGAGGTAAAATCCGTTTCGCACTCCTTATATATTGCGGAGCCGTTCGCGCTCCCTTTGCCAAATTGGGAAAGGGAGCGCGAACGTTTCAGCTCAAGGATCCTGCCTTGAATGGGCTTGGTAGAGATTCTAAGCGGTGGAGGTTCACCGCGCGGTCGTTCATCCTTCATAATAACGACGAACGGGAAACCGCACCTTGATCTC
>JBATDL010000677.1:0-1766 GCA_049663445.1 Candidatus Competibacter sp. | reverse complement strand
ATGTTGGAACTGGCGCGCGGCGGCATCGAACAGTTGTTGCACAAGCAGCGGGAAGCGCTGGGGTTGCCGGCCTGAGCGCGGGCAGAGGTTGACGATGCGCAAGATCGTGCTGGCGACCGGCAATCCGGGCAAGGTCCGCGAATTCAGCGCTGTCCTGGCCGAACTGGCGGTGGAGATCGTGCCACAGTCGGCCTTCGCCGTGCCGGAAGTCGAGGAAACCGGATTGAGTTTCGTCGAGAATGCCTTGCTCAAGGCCCGCAACGCCGCTCAACATACCGGGTTACCGGCGTTGGCGGACGATTCCGGCCTGGTGGTAGACGCCTTGGAGGGTGCGCCGGGGATTTATTCGGCCCGTTACGCCGGCCCCGAAGCCGACGATCGCGCCAACATCGCCAAACTGCTGGCGGAATTGGGTGAAACCCCCGCCGAATGGCGTGGCGCCCGATTTTATTGCGCTTTAGCCTTGTTGCGCCATGCCGCCGACCCGATGCCGTTGATCTGTCAAGCCAGTTGGGAGGGGCTGATCACCTTCGAGCCGTATGGCGACGGTGGCTTCGGCTACGATCCGGTGTTCCTCGTTCCCAGCGAAGCCCAGACGGCCGCTGAACTCGATCCGGCGGTCAAGAACCGGCTCAGCCATCGCGGCCAGGCGCTGATCCAGTTGGCGCAAGCGCTGAAGCTGAACCCACTGTCGCCGACCACGGACTGAGCACGGCGCGATGCCCGTTTTCACCGCGCCAGTCCCGCTGGCATTGTACGTCCACATTCCCTGGTGCGCGCGCAAATGCCCGTACTGCGATTTCAATTCCCACGAAGCGCGCGGGCCGTTGCCGGAACAGGCCTATGTGGACGCGCTGCTGGCCGATCTGGAACAGGATTTGCCCCGGGTCTGGGGGCGGCGCATCGACAGCGTGTTTATCGGCGGCGGCACTCCGAGCCTGTTTTCGGCCGAGGCGCTGGATCGGCTGCTGTCGGGATTGCGCGCCCGCCTGCCGCTGCGCCCGGATCTGGAAGTCACCCTGGAGGCTAATCCCGGCACGGTCGAGCGGGGCCGGTTCGCCGAATTCCGCGAGGTCGGCATCAACCGCCTGTCGATCGGGGTGCAGAGCTTCGACGACGGACACCTGCAAACTCTGGGGCGGATTCACGACCGCCGGGCGGCGATTGCCGCCGCCGAGGCCGCCCATGCCGCCGGGCTGGACCATTTCAATCTGGATCTGATGTTCGGCCTGCCGGGTCAGACGGTCGAACAGGCACTGACCGATATCGCTGGCGCGCTGGCGCTGCAACCGGCGCATCTTTCCTATTATCAGCTCACCCTCGAACCCAACACCCGGTTTTACCGGTCGCCGCCGGCGCTGCCGGACGATGATGTGATCGACGTCATTCAGGATCGCGCCCAGGAGGAACTGGCCCGGCATGGCTACTCGCGCTACGAAGTGTCGGCCTACGCCCGCGCCGGCCAGCGCTGCCGGCATAATCTGAACTACTGGGAATTTGGTGATTATCTCGGCATCGGCGCCGGCGCGCACGGCAAGCTGACCGATCCCGCCAGCGGAACGATTCATCGAGTCTGGAAGGTCAAGCATCCGCGCGACTATCTGGCGCGGGCCGGAACGCCGGTTGGCATTGGCGGCGATACGCCGGTGCGCGAGGCCGAGTTGCCGCTGGAGTTTCTAATGAATGCTTTGCGCCTGGTCGAAGGCGTACCGGCGGCGCTGTTCGGCGAGCGTGCCGGCGCGTCGCTGGCGGCGCTGGAGCCCGGC
>JBATDL010000676.1:0-1534 GCA_049663445.1 Candidatus Competibacter sp. | reverse complement strand
GGCAACAGCGCCAGCCCCTGTCGCCGCGCCGCTGCGGTGAACGGCGCCACGAAGGTGTCGTAAATCGGGGCGATCAGGGTATAGCTGTAGCGCAACGCCACTCGCCCGGCCTCAGTGCAAGGTACGCGGGATGGACAGTACGAACGCCGGGATACCGGCGTCGAAGGTCATACCGTCGTCGGCCAGCATCTGATAGCTGCCCTGCATGCTGCCGACCGAGGTTTCCAGGATGGCGCCGCTGGTGTATTGGAAGCCCTCGCCGGGACGCAGGTAGGGCTGCTCGCCGACCACACCCTCGCCGCGCACCTCCTCGATCTTGCCGTTGGCATCGGTGATGATCCAATGTCGGCTGAGCAGCTTGGCGGCAATGTTGCCCTGATTCTGGATCACGATGGTGTAGGCGAAGACATAGCGATCCTGCTCGGGGTTGGACTGCTCTTCCAGATAAAACGCTTGGGCGGCCACCTGGATGGTGTAAGCAGGTTTTTTTTCCATGGCGGGCGGTTGCTCCGAGGGTAGGGGAAAAGGTTCAGGCCAACAGGGGGCTGGTCTTGACCGTGATGGCCGCCAGCAGCGTCTCGAAGGAACGGATGAAGGCGTTGACTCCCTCGATTTCCAACTGGTCGGTGACAGCGCTCAAATCGATCCCCAGTTCCGGTAATTGCGCCAGTTGCGCCAGCGCGGTTTCCACGTCCTGGTCCAGGGTTCGGGCAATGGTGCCGTGGTCGCGGAAGGCGTCATAGGTCGCGGGGGGCAGGGTGTTGACGGTGTCCGGGCCGATCAGGTTGTCCACGTACAGCAGATCGGGATAGGCCGGGTTCTTGGTGCTGGTGCTGGCCCACAGCAGGCGCTGGGGTCGGGCTCCGGCCGCACGCAGGGCGGTGAAGTGCGCGCCGCTGAAAATTTCCAGATATTCCTGATAGGCCAGTTTGGCGTTGGCGTTGGCGATCTGGCCCTGCAATTCCGGCCGACATTGCGCCAGCACGGGGTCGAGCGCGGTGTCGAGCCGGCTGACGAAAAAGCTGGCCACCGAAGCGATCCGATCCAGCGGCAAACCACGGGCGCGGCGACGTTCCAGGCCGCGCAGGTAGGCTTCGGCCACCGAGACGTAGCGCTCCACCGAAAACAGCAGAGTGACGTTGACGTTGACCCCTTCGGCGATCAGTCGTTCGACGGCGTGCAGGCCGGGCACGGTCCCCGGCACCTTGATCATGATGTTCAGCAGGTCCAGCCGGGCGAACAGTTCGCGCGCTTCCCGCACCGTGCCATCCACATCGTGGGCCAGATCCGGCGATACCTCCAGGCTGACCATGCCGTCCACACCATCGGTTGCGTCGTAGGTCGGACGCAGCGCGGCGGCGGCGGCGCGGATGTCGTCGATGGCCAGGGTAAAGAACAGTTCGCGGCTGGATTGTTGCGGGTTGCGTTGCAGCTCCCGGCGCAGCGCGGCGTCGTAGTCGCCGCTGCCGGCGATGGCTTTCTCGAAAATGGTCGGGTTGGAGGTGAGGCCGCGCAGGCCGTCTTCGGCGATCAG
>JBATDL010000675.1:0-2023 GCA_049663445.1 Candidatus Competibacter sp. | reverse complement strand
CAGCAGCGGCGCCACCACGGTGGGGCCGGTGACGGTAACCAGCGCGCCGAACAGCAGCGCCATGGACCAGGGCAGGTCCATGCACAGGCGGGTGGCAAGCGCGATGAGCAGCCAGTTGATCAGCGCGCCGAACGAGACCAGGTTGCGGACCACACGGGCCTGGCCGCGAATTTCCGCGAAGCGCAGGGTCAGCGCGCCCTCGAACAGAATGACGGCGACGCCGAGCGAGACCATGGGGAACAGCAACTCGCCGAACAGGTGGTCGGGGTTGAGCCAGCCGGTGACCGGGCCGGCGATGATGCCAACGGCCAGCAGCGGCAAGATGGCGGGCAGGCCCAACCACCAGGCCAGCCATTGCGCGCCGACACCAATCAACAGGATGACGGCGATCGTCAGGGGAATGAGGTCGTGCATGAAGTTTCGTGGGGAGTGGGTTGGGAATAAATAAGCGTAACCGGTTTAGGGTCAGTTGCGTGGAGATTTATGTGGAGTTCGGAAGGAGCGTCCATGCAAACGAGATGAGCAAGAAAAATGCCTGTTTTTGATGACAGGCTGATTTTCGGAGGGACTGGGAAGCTTTGGGGTCAAGCCTGGTTTTTTGCCGGCTGACTCCCATGGCAACGATTTCCTGAGTCAGGTTGGCGATATCGGAGATACAAAAGACAAGACTTGAGCTCGAATTGCTTATGTCCAATCAGCGCAGGAAAGCCCACTTACTCGTTCGAAGTGCGCCAGGTTGTGGGTGATCAGAGTTGCATTTGCCGTCAGGGCATGGGCTGCAATCATCGTGTCGTGATCGCCGATGGGTTGCCCGATCTGTTGCAGCGCCGCCCGCAAAGCCCCGTATTGGTCGGCGGCGGGGGCATCCCAGGGTAAGGTCACCACAAATTGCAGAAAGGCTTCGACGAGTATGGCCAGTCGGGTGGCTTCCGGGCGCAGCGCGATGCCAAAGCGCAATTCCGCCCGAGTGATGGCGGAAATGGCGGCCTGTCCGGGATTCAAGTCCTGCAAGCGGCGGTCCAGCGCCGGATGGTTGCCCTTGATGATGTAGCTACAGGTGTCGGTATCGAGCAGAAAACGGGAACTCATTCCCTCCACCCGACAAAAGGATCGCGGTCAACTGTTGGCGAGTCGCGTCGATCCAGCGAAAAACGCTCGATTTCATCCCGGTCCCCGGCCAGCATTTGGTCGCGTAGCGCCAGAAAATCCGTCCAGGATGCCGGGTGGATTGAGAGCACCACGTTGCCGGTAGCGGTATCGCGCCAGACAAATACTTCACTCGTGTCAAACCGAAACTCAGCGGGCAGGCGCACTGCCTGGCTTCCACCGTGCCGAAAGATCTTGGCGGTTTGCATAATGGGTTCCTTATCTGGTCATATAGATACATTTTATATCTATGATCATCATTCTGTCACTGACCTGGGCCTTGCGCGGGTGCGGGCGCAGCCGTTCCAGGGCCAGTTCGAAGGCGACCGCGCCGGCGCTGCGGGATTTGCCGCGCCGGGCTTGTCGCCACGCCTGCCACAGGTTATCGAAGGTGATGAGCTGCGGCCAGAGGTTGTGCAGTCGCTTCATGGGGCGGTTCGGGCGCGCAGCCAGCCGCCGATCTGCCGGCCGAGGTCGTCCATCAGCCGGGCGCCGTGCTCGTAGCGGTTGAGCGGGATGACCCGCAGTTCGTGGGCCAGCCGCCACAGGTGCCGTTCGACTTCCAGGGTGCGGTTGGCGGCAGCCAGTGCTGCCCGTTTCTCCCGGCTGTAGGCGGCTTCGACCAGCGCTTCCAGCACCCGCAGCAGGCCGCTTTCCAGCCGCTCGCCGAGGGTGAAGCGTCGGGCGCGGGGGAATAAATCCAGTTGCGGGATCAGCCAGACCAGCAACTCGTGGCAGGCTTGCACTGCCCGGGGGACCGCATCGCGCGGCGTTTCGTCAGTCACCTGTGGATAACTCCCCCCAAAAAATTGCGCGAAAAAGAAGCGCGCTTCGCGCGCATGTAAAGGGTAAAAGAATAAAGATCAAAGGGTTATAA
>JBATDL010000674.1:0-2656 GCA_049663445.1 Candidatus Competibacter sp. | reverse complement strand
GGTCCGGGCCGAGCTGGCGGCGCAGCAGGGCGCGGAACAAGGTGGTGTGATAGCGCTCGTCCGCCGCCGTCTGTTCGGACCAGGGAAGGTCGAGGCTGAGTCGGGTGGGTGGCAGGTCCAGCGCCGTCACCAGGCGGCGGCGTTCGGCCTGATCCAGCGTGTCCAGCAGGCCGACGATGGCGGCGATGCGTTGGGCGATGTGGCCGCCGATCGCCTGGGAGAGCGCCTGATCGCGGTCTTGCAGCAGGATCGCGGCACTCAATAGTTGGGCGAGCACCAGACCGCCAGTCAGGAACAGCAGCAACCGGCCAAACAGGGATTGCGGCAGCAGGCGCATCAGAACTCCCGGCTGACGTGGGCCGCCAGTAGATAACCTTCGCTGCGAACGGTCTTGATGATGACGGCCTCGCGCGGGTCGTCGCGCAGCCGTCGGCGCAGCCGGCTGACCTGCACATCGATGCTGCGATCGAACGGTATGGCCTCGCGCCCCTGGGTCAAATCCAGCAATTGATCGCGGTTCAGCACTCGCTGCGGATGCTCCAGAAACACCCGCAGCAGTCGGTATTCGCTGGAACTCAGCGGCACCAGCACCCCATCGGGGGCGATCAGTTGCCGACCGGCAGCATCCAGGCTCCAGCCGGCGAAATGGAAGCGTTTGGGTTCACCCGGCTCGCCGGGCGTGTTGCGGCTCCGCCGCAGCACGCCTTTGATCCGGGCCAGCAGCTCGCGGGGGTTGAACGGCTTGGACAGATAATCGTCGGCGCCCATTTCCAGCCCGACGATGCGATCGGTGTCGTCGCCGCGAGCGGTCAACATGATGATCGGGATCTGCGAACGGGCGCGCAGGTTGCGGCACAGCACCAGCCCGTCGTCGCCGGGCAGCATCAGGTCGAGGACGATCAGATCGACCGGCGCCTGCTCCAGCGCCGCCCACAGCCCCCGGCCGTCGACCGCACCGCTGACCCGGAAACCGTTGCGGCCCAGATAGTCGGCCAGCAGCTCGCGCAGGCCGGGATCGTCGTCCACGATGAGAAGATGGTCGCTCATGACATCGATTAGGGTAATGAGGATCGCTGGATGATGCGCTCCCATGCCATCCCCATCCAGTCTATTTCGCACTCCGCCCCGTGCTTGACCCCCGCTCCCGCAGTTCCCCGCGCAGCACCACCCGGCGCACGGATTGAGACGGGTGGGCGATCCGCTGTAACAGCAATTCAGTTGCGGCCTGCCCGATATCGTAGGTCGGTTGGGCAATCACGGTGATACCCGGTCCCACCAGCCGGGTCCAGGGCAGGTCATCGAAACCGGCCAGCGCGATCTGCTCGGGAAATGGTAGTTGCACCGCCCGCAAGGCTTCGACCAGCCCCAACAGGATCAGGCCGTTGCTCCCCACCAGCGCCTCGGGCAGTGGTCGCCCGCGTACCAGTTCGCCCGCCGCCGCGCGAGCGGCCTCCACCGTCGCCGGCACCGCCTGGGCCAGGGTTTCCAGCCCATGGGTGGCCATCGCCGTTACATAGCCTTCGTGCCGCTGGCGACCGGTGGCACTGGTCGCGCCGTAAACAAATGCGATTCGCCGGTAGCCCCGCTCGATCAGGTGTGTGGTCAGGCGGTAGGCGGAATCAGCGTTATCCAGCACCACCGCATCGGCATTGGTCTCGCGGTCGCAGCGGTCGACCAGCACCACCGGGAACGGGTAATCGCTCAGCCGAAAGTGCTCCAGGGTTGGAAGCGAGGGCGACAGGATCACCCCACTGACGTTCTCGTCCCGCATCAGGTCGAGATAAAGCGTCTCCTTCTCTGGATCTTCATCGGCATTGCACAGAATCACGCGCATCCGATTCTGATAGGCCATGTCCTCAACGGCGCGGCTGACCTCGGTAAAGAAGGGGTTGCGAATGTCCGACACGATCAAGCCGATGGTGTCGGTGCGGCGCGAGCGTAACCGCCGCGCCGCCAAATCCGGCCGGTAATCCAGCGCCTGGACCGCCGCCAACACCCGCTGGCGAGCCGTCTCGCTAACGCCGGAGTGGCCCGCCAGCGCCCGCGACACCGTGGCCACGGAAACTCCCGCCCGTTGGGCGACATCCTTGATTTGTGCCATCTGCGCTTTCCCTCATAAAAAGTAAACGATTACAGTTATTATCTCACGGCTAACCCGTATCTTCCTACTTGATGATTTAATTTTTCATGAAAAGTTCTTGACAGGAAAAATGTAATCGTTTACAAATTAACCCATGGGTTAATTATCAAAGCAATACATCAAATAGCTGAAAACGATTTCCTTCATCGTTACCCACCCGCGAGGACAAACCCCATGAACAAGACCGCGCTCTCCCTGGCCGTGGCCGCCGCCCTGGTCACCCCGCTTGCCGCCAATGCCGACACCATCTTGTATGGGGAGGCCCGGGTATCGGTGGACTATATCGACAACCACATCCAAGGCGCCGATCCCTACTGGGACGTGGTCGATGACGGCTCCAAATTGGGGGTGAAAGGCACCGAGGACCTGGGAGGCGGCCTGAGTGCCCTCTATCAGTGGGAATTCAGCGTCGACATGACCGAAGGCGGGAATTTTGGCGGTCTCAACCAGAAATTCTCCGGTCTCACGGGCGGTTTCGGCACCCTGACCCTGGGCACCCAGGACACACCGTACTGG
>JBATDL010000673.1:0-3968 GCA_049663445.1 Candidatus Competibacter sp. | reverse complement strand
GGCGAGCTGCGAGCCGACGGGCGGGAAATCCTGGAAGCTCGCTGGTTTGCGCCGGAGGATCTGCCGGGATTGCCCAGCCCGATGAGCATGGCGCGGTGCTTGATTGAGGACTTTGTGGCGCACGCCGGATAGGGCGCAAGCAACTTTTGGAGGCCAGCGATGTTCGAGCGATCCAGCAAAACCGCCATCGCGCCGGCGGACAATGAACTGATTCGGGAGCGAGCCCGTTTTGCGGCCTTGTGGGAACGGTGTCTAAGCAGCGGTCGTGCGTTGGCGGAAATGGTTTATGCCCAGTTGGTCAAACTCTATGGGGAACCTCATCGCCGCTATCATACCCTGGAGCATGTTCGGCACTGCCTGGGCGAATTCGACCGGGCGGCGGCGTTGATGGACGATCCCGATGCCGTCGAAATGGCGCTCTGGTTCCATGATGCGATTTACCGGTCGGGTGCGGTGGATAACGAACGGCGCAGCGCCGAACTGTTCCGGCAGTGGTCGGAGGGGCATGCGGATACCGCCTTCCTGCAACGGGTGGACGATTTGATCATGGCCACCACCCATCGCAGTCCGCCCGCCCACCGGGACGAGCACTTTATCGTCGATATCGATCTCTCCAGCTTTGGGTTGCCGTGGGAGGCTTTCGAGCGGGACGGCCACCGGATTCGTGCCGAATGCGCGGAGATCGGCGACGAAGTCTACTATCCGGGCCAGTTGCGCTTCCTGCTGTCCCTGCAAGGCCGGCCGACTTTCTTTTTAACCGAATTTTTCCAGCGGCGTTACGAGCGGATTGCGCGTGACAATATCCACCGGGTCGTTGAAAACTTGCGTGCGCGTGGCTATGGCTGAAACCAGCGCCAGTATTTTCCGGGAGTGCGGGGCATGAAACTGAAATCCAGCAACCTGAAGGCCACGCTGGAGGACCAGGTGGTATCCCAGCGGCAAATGGCGGCGGCTGTTCTGTTCGCCGACATCTGCGGCAGCACCCGCCTGTTTGAAAAATACGGTGACCGGCGGGCGCGGCAGATCGAGACGCGGGTGCTGGACGTGCTGACGTCGGGCACCATCGCGCATGATGGCGTGGTGATCAAAACTATCGGCGATGAAATCATGAGCCGGTTTTCGAGCGCGCAACGGGCGGTCAGCGCCGCCTGCGAGATGCACCGTGCGCTCAAGGAGGATAAAGAGCTGGCCGAATTGAACATCGCCGTTAAGATTGGCCTGCATTACGGGCCGGTCCTGGTTGAAAAGGGCGACCTGTTCGGCGATGCGGTGAACGTTGCTGCCCGGATGGTTGCCCTGGCCAAGGCCGATCAGATCATCACCACGCGGGAGACCGTGGAGTGCCTGCCGGCCGATTTAACCCGGACGACTCGCGATCTCGGGCGGTCGTGGGTGCGGGGCAAGCAGGATGAGATGGGTATTGTCGAGATCATCTGGTACGAATCCACCAGCCTGACCCAACTGGCCAGCGGCGGCCAGGAGGAGCTTCGCAGCCTGCTATTCGCCCGATTGGTGCTGAACTATCGCGACCGGACCATTGAAGTGGTGCCCGGCTCGCAAACCTTCACCATGGGTCGTGGCGAGCGAAATAATTTGATGGTGGACCGGGAGCTGGTGTCTCGCAGCCACGCCGATATCGAATTCCGGCAGGGCAAGTTTGTGCTGGTGGAGCACAGCACCAACGGGACCTATCTGCTGCTGGAAAACGGCGCGCGCTTTTTCGTGCGACGCGAGGAGTTCGCCTTGCATGATCGTGGGGTGATTTGTTTGGGGCAGGCGATCGCCGACGATAATCCCGACCTGATCCGTTATCAGTGCGTGCATGGGTGATGCGCCATTTCACCGGGGATCGACGATGGCTCGACGCTGCGTGTCCAGACCAGCGTGCGGTTGTTGACCGGCATCGGATAATTCCGCCGAAACCGTAGGCCGTTATCCCGCGCGAGTTGGTCGAGATCAGTGAAGTCCCGGATCCTGCTGGCCGGGTCGCGGTGTTTCAGCATCTGGTCAAACGCGGCGTTGCTGGCGCTGGTGTAGCGACCGCCATGGTTGAATGGCCCGTACAGGCAGAATGCTCCGCCTGGTTGCAGCACTTGGCCGATCCCCTGGAATAGGCCCTCCACTGCTGGCCAATTCATGATATGGGTGGTATTGGCGGAAAATGCGCCCGCCACCTGAGTGACCGGCCACGGTTTGCGGCAGGTGTCCAATTCCAACGGTTGGCGCAGGTTCGGTAAACCCGCTTCGGCGATCCAGAGCCGAATGCCGGGCAGGTAATCGGCCTGATCGGTTGGTTGCCAGTCCAGATACGGCAACTCCCGCGCAAAGTGAACGGCGTGTTGCCCGGTGCCGGCGCCGATTTCCAGAATCAGGCCCGGCTCGGTAAAAACCTCGCGAAGCACCGCCAGAATCGGTTCCTTGTTCTGTTCGCAGGCTTCGGAATAGGGTTTGGCGTAAAAGTTCATGGTGCTCTTTCTGGCCGAAAATCGATCTGTAGCGTTGATCGCCACCTTGAGGTGGCGCCAACACGCTAGGCTACGTTAGCGACCCATTAGCCGCTTTGAGCGGCTCACAATCGAAAGCCCCCGGCTCTGCCGGAGGATTGTTACTCCAGGGAGTGTATCTCAGTTCGATGGATAATTTGATCGTAGGCGTCATCTCGGGTATCAACGAGGCGAGATTCTTCCATCACGGCAACGCACCGACTCAGGCTTGCACAAAAATTCGTCTCAGAGTCGCCTCGTGTCCGCCGAAACCGCACGACTCGACTCTTCCTCCTCGTCGATGGAACGACCCGAGGAGACGTGGTCTATGCTGGAAACCTTAATGAGAGAACCCATCGTGATACGTCAATTGTTATTGTTAACGCTGAGCGTGCTGTTGATGTCGCCAGTCTGGGCGGCGCCATCGCCGGTACAGCGCTATTTCCAGGATCTCCAATCACTGCGGGCCGATTTCATCCAGCGAGTGTTCGACGAGCGGTCGCGGGTCGTGCAAAGCGCCAGCGGCCAGATGTTGATGCAGAAGCCTGGCAAGTTCCGTTGGAATTATCGGACCCCCGCCGAACAAATCATTGTCGCCGACGGCGACCGGCTGTGGGCCTACGATATCGATCTGGCGCAAGTGACGGTCCGCAAGCTGGACCAGGCGCTGGGCTCGACCCCGCTAGCCCTGTTGAGCGGCGCGGCGCCGATCGAGGAAGCCTTTACCGTCGGCAACACGCTCAGCCAGGACGGACTGACCTGGTACGAACTGACGCCCAAACAGGCGCAGCCCGAATTCCGCCTGCTGCGAGTCGCTTTCAAGGGCGACCTGCTGGTCAGTCTGGAACTGGAAGACGGTTTCGGCCAGCGCACCCGGCTGGATTTCCAGAAGTTGGAGCGCAACCCCACGCTCGATCCCGCCCTGCTGAAATTCACCCCGCCGCCCGGCGTGGACGTGGTCGGCGATGCCGGTTGAAACATCCGACGCCGATGCGCTCCGGCCGCTGGCCGACCGCTTGCGCCCGCGCGGCTTGGATGAGTTTGTCGGTCAGCCACACCTGTTGACCCCCGGCAAGCCGTTGCGGGCAGCCATCGAACGAGGTCAGCCGCATTCCATGGTGCTGTGGGGACCGCCCGGCACCGGCAAGACCACCTTGGCGGGATTACTGGCCGGAGCCTGCCGGGCCGAGTTTATCCGGCTGTCGGCGGTAATGGCCGGCGTGCGCGACATACGTGCGGCGGTGGAACGAGCGCAGACGCTCTGGCGCGAGCAGCAACGACGCACTGTGCTGTTCGTGGACGAGGTCCACCGTTTCAACAAAGCTCAACAGGACGCTTTTCTGCCCTATGTCGAGGATGGCACCCTGACGTTCATCGGCGCCACCACCGAAAATCCCGGTTTCGCCCTCAACAATGCCCTGTTGTCGCGAGTGCGGGTCTACGTGCTGAACAGCCTCGACCCTGCCGTCATCCGTCCTGTGGTGG
>JBATDL010000672.1:0-1762 GCA_049663445.1 Candidatus Competibacter sp. | reverse complement strand
GGCTGCTGGGGCATTACGCCTTGGCCGAATACCGGGTGCATGGCGATGCGGCGGCGGCGCAGACCTGGTTGGAGCCGATCCGCGATCACCTGTTCGATGCCGGCCTCGGCACGGTCAGCGAAATTTTCGACGGCGCACCGCCGCACCATCCACGCGGCGCACCGGCCCAAGCCTGGTCGGTGGCTTGCGTGCTGGAGGCTTGGCAACGCTTGGAGCAGTTGCGGCTGCAGAAAGCAGCCTCTCGTTCGGAGCCGCCGGCCGCCGCTTGATTCGAAACGAGGCCGGTCGTTCACCGGAGTGGTTAACCGGCCTTCCCGCCGCTCTGCTCCTTAGCCGTTCTCCTTCCTGTCCTTGTTTTTAGCGTTGTCCTTGCCGTTGCCGCCGCGATTCGGTTCCGCCGGTGGCAACAGGCTGATCACGGTCCAGCCGGCCGCAGGTTGCAGCGTTTCCCGGGTCGAGAACACCCGGAGCTTGTCCTTGGGGTCGAGCGCGAACAGCGGAATGGCCTGCTCGCCCCATTTTTCGCGGAAGGCGGCGAAGTCGAAATTGGCGGTCAGCGGTGTGGCGCGGATGGTGTGGCCCTGATCCAGCCGGTCTTGCAGTCGGGCGAAGGTGACCTGTTCGCCGAACAGCCGGGCGGTGCGATAGGACGGGGTCACCCGGTTGCGGTTGATGCTGTCCCGCTCCTCGTCCATGCGCAGAGTGTAGATTTGATCGGCGCCAAACAGCGGCCGGAAGTACAGGCCGGCGAGGGTATTGCGTTCCATCCACAGCGACATGGCCAGCAATTTACCGATGCCGCTGAGATCCAGATAGGTGTCGGCGTGTTCGGACAGGACATTGCCGTGGTAGACGGGGATTCCGGCCATGCGAGTGGCGCGGAGATTCTGCCAGACCGGATCGGCCAGAATCACTGGAATCTCTCTTTCGTGCAGCGCCTTGGCTATCGCATGGCCGACTCGAGTGGCACCCACCAGCAGCACCCCGCGCGGTGGTGGCGCCGCCAGTCCCAGCTTTTTCACTATGGCCTTGGCGGTGAGGCTTTGCAGGGTGACCGTGACCAGAATGACCAGAAAGGTTAGCGCCGCCAGAGTGCGGGCCTCGGCATAGCCCAGCCGCTCCAGTTGCAGGGCGAACAGCGCGGAGACCGCCGCCGCGACGATGCCGCGCGGGGCGATCCAGGCCAGTACCGCTTTTTGCCGCCAGTCGAGCTTCGAACCAATGGCGGATAACCACACCGTAACGGGGCGGGCGACGAAGAGAATCGCCAACATCACGCCAAACGCGCCCCAGCCCATTCCGGCAAAGGCATGAGGATCGAGCCGCGCCGCCAGCACGATGAACAAAATCGAGATCAACAGCAGGGTGAGGGTTTCCTTGAAGTTGAGGATGTCCTCGATGATCAGATTTTGGGTGTTGGCCAGCCGCATGCCCATGACCGTCACCGCCAGCAGGCCGGATTCGGCGGCGAGGGCGTTGGACAAGGCGAACACGCTCAATACCAGCGCTAGACTGCCGATGCGGTGCAGGTATTCGGGCAGCAGTTGCCGGCGGATCAGGTTGGCGAGCAGCCAGGCGCCAGCCAGACCGAGCAGGGCGCCCGCGACGATGTTGGCGCCGAACAGCAGCAGGGTGTTCTGGATCTGATCCTGCTCGGAAATGGTGAACTCGAACACCAGCACCGCCAGCAAGGCGCCGATGGGGTCGATCAGGATGCCTTCCCAGCGCAAGATGCTGGCGATTTCGCGCTGGGGGCGAACGC
>JBATDL010000671.1:0-7119 GCA_049663445.1 Candidatus Competibacter sp. | reverse complement strand
CTCCAGCAGGTTGGCGGCGTGCGCCTTGGAGATT
The DNA here is from genome assembly GCA_049663445.1 of Candidatus Competibacter sp. Lineage (GTDB taxonomy): Bacteria > Pseudomonadota > Gammaproteobacteria > Competibacterales > Competibacteraceae > Competibacter. Next base: position 7,085 of record JBATDL010000671.1, on the reverse strand, counting down.
ACCAGCGCATGGCCTGGACTGGCCGGCTGGATATCCATGAAGGTCAGGGTATGCTCGTCTTCACAAACCTTGATGGCCGGGATGGCGCCTCGGATGATCTTGCAAAAGATGCAGTTTTCGCTGGGGTTCATGCGGCGGGCCTCCTGAACGGCGGGCGGTTGGGTGGAAAGTATCCTTTTTTGCGGGCTCGGGGCGATTCCGGCGTGGGGCGAACCCGGCTTTAGGGCTAGCGTTCGACCGTCCGGATCTCCATGCGCAGCTCTTCCTTGCCATTCTTCTCCTGACTGATGCGCACCAGCAGATATTGCAGGTCGGGGGCCACCCAGAACGTGGTCATTCGGGTCTTACCGGGCGTATATTGATTGATGCGCACTGTACGCAAGCGGCCGAGCGGGGTGTCCAGAGTTTCCTCGCCCTGGTTGCGAATCTGGTATGTCTTGATCTGGGTCTTGTCCACCAGCGAGTACTGATCGGGCACTCGACCGCGTTTCAAGTCCCCCATCACCATCAGTTGCAGGCTGAGCGGATCCACCACACCGGGCGACAGCGGCAGGGTGGCTTGTTCCACGCCGCTGCGCGCTTCAACCTGGCCGGCCCGCCAGTCGAAACGCAGTTGCATGTTGTTGGATTTCCTGCCGGTGTCCATCAGCCGCTCGTAACGGGCCGGCCAAATCTGGCCATCGCGGATTTCCCCACTGACCTGCTCACGGATGCGGGCCGACGCCAACAACGCCACCAGACCGTTGGGCTGGATATCGGAACTCATCTGGTAGCCACCCGAACCGGTCGCGACCAGGCTTATGACCGCTTCGCCGAGCGAGAATCCCCGGCCATACACTTCGTAACGAGCCTGGAAAGGTGCGACGGGCAATTCGTCGCCAGCGGCGGAGGTTGAAAAGCCGAGCGCAAGCCAAACAGCCAGCGCGATGGCATGGAACAATCGGTTCATGCGGCGGTACGCCCTCGCCGGCTCAGCGACCGGCCATCGGTTTCAGGGATAATGACCGCGCATGATAGATCATTCCCGGCGACCGCGTGCCCACGGATCGCCGCGTCGGGCGGGGGTTCAGGCTTGCAGTTGGGTGAGCTGGCTGCGGCGTTCGTGCAACAACGTTTCATAGGCGCGGCTGAGCGCATGTTCGTAGGCGCAATCGCCCGCCTCGCCCATTTCGTGCAGGCGTGCCTCGAAAAAGGCAATTTCCTGGCGCAGAAAGTCAACGGCCCGATAATCGGCCACCGGATGGCCACGACTCCCTTGGCGGGTACCCAGGGCAAAATCGGCGTACATGGGTTGCTTATCCTCAATCTGATTATGGTTTTTGCGATTCGAACATAGCGTAGTTCGAATGAGTGAATTTCGCATGACATCGGTGTGAAATTTGCGATTCACGAAATACGGAAACGCATGGACAGATCGATTGCCCGCACGTCCTTGGTCAAACCGCCGATGGAGATGTAATCGACCCCGGTTTCGGCGATCCCGCGCACGGTGTCAAAATTGACGTTGCCGGAGGCTTCCAGCTTGACGCTTCCGCCAACGATCCGCACCGCCTCGGCCATGGCCGCCAGATCGAAGTTGTCGAGCATGACGATATCGGGCTGGGCAGCGAGCGCCTCTTCCAGTTCGGCCCGATTCTCCACTTCCACCTCGACGGTGACGCCAGGATGCAGATGACGGGCGGTGGCGATGGCATTGCCGATCGAGCCGGCCGCCATAATGTGGTTTTCCTTGATCAGTACGGCGTCGAACAGGCCGATGCGATGGTTGCGGCAGCCACCGCAGCGCACGGCGTACTTCTGCGCCAGCCGCAAGCCCGGTAGGGTCTTGCGGGTATCGAGAATCACGGCATGGGTGCCGGCCACGGCGTCGGCGTAGCGGCGGGCCAGGGTGGCGGTACCGGACAACAGTTGCAGGAAATTCAAGGCGGTGCGCTCGCCGGTCAGCAGAGGACGGGCCGGGCCGCGCAAGGTGCAGAGCAATTGCTCGGGTTCGACGCGGTCGCCGTCGGCCGCCCGCCAGTCGATGGCGATACGCGGATCGAGCTGGCGGAACACGGCATCGAACCAGGCGGCGCCGCATAGAATCGCGGCTTCGCGGCTAACGACCGTCGCCTCGGCCTGGGCGTGCTCCGGGATCAGCGCGGCGGTCAAATCGCCGTCGCCGATATCCTCGGCCAGCGCCAGGGCGACGTTGGGATTGGGATCGGGCAGGGTCATGGTAGCTCCTCGGAAAGCGGTTGGCGCAACGATGGCGCAGCGGGGCGCGGTATCGCGCGGTGAGGAATAAACAATAAACTATAGGCTCCATTGAATCTCTGTGAGGAGCAAAACCATGCGAACCATTCTGTCCGGCCTGCTGCTGGCATTCGCCGCCGCGACGTTCGCGGCCGATGGCAATCCCCTGCGCATCGAGCAGCCTTGGGCAGCCGAAACGCCGCCGGCCGCCCTCACCGGCGCCGCCTACCTGAACATCGTCAACGACGGCGAGGCCGATCGCCTGCTCGGCGCCAAGGCCGAGGGGGTCGGTCATGTCGAACTGCATACGACGACCATGGACGGCGGCGTGATGCGGATGCGCAAGGTCGAGGTGCTCGAAGTGCCGGGCGGCACGACCACCGTGCTGGAACCCGGCGGCATTCACATCATGCTGATCGATCTGAAGCAGCCGCTGCGCGCCGGCCAAAGCGTCCCGCTGACCCTGGAGTTCGAAAAAGCCGGCGTGCTGCAAGTGCAGGTTCCGATTCGCAAGCGTGAAGAGATGCGGCCTTCGACGATGCAACCCATGCATGATCATGATCACGGCGACGGGCAGAAAATGAAAATGGAGTGAGCCTCCAGCACTTTCGTTCCTACCCGGCTTGTTCCAATATCGCCGCATGAGCGGGGCAACGGGCGTGCAGCGCGGCGGCGAAAGTGGCCAGCACCGGCCGCTCCGGGAACTGATGGAAATGGGCGGCACAGCGACAATCGGAAGCGCCGAAGCGAAACGGCGGCGGTGCGCCGCCCAAATCCTCCCGCAGCACCGCCGCCCACAGGCACTCGCGGTGGATCGGATCGTGGCTGATCCAGACCGCCCGCAGGATGGTGCAACTTCTCAAATAATCGATGTGCCAGTGCGGTCGGATCGCCGGCTGGCGATGATGGGCCAGTCGCGCCACCGTCCCACCCGATCCGAAGGCACTACCGACGTACACCGCCCAACCGGGTTCCAACCGCAGTCGGTGACGCCGGCCGACCGCGATCTCCCCGGTGACGTCGATGCGCAGTAGTAGCGCGTAAGTACCCGGCCGGGCGGCGGCTACCAGCGGCCTCATGTGAACGCCCCTTCCTCTAGGTCGGCTTGTATCATTGCCGACAATCACCTTTGCTACACGGTAATATCTGCTACAGCTTGTCGTTCATTCCGCAAAAAATATGAAAAATTATAATTAGTTATATCTTGCTTCCTTCAGGCACGGCGGTTGCTTGTGGCGGTGTGTCGTCCGTTTCCGGACGGTGGCGGATCACGGTCCGCCCTTGACGAGTTCACTGCTCAGGTCGCCATTGAAGGAAGGATTGTATGATATTTGCAAGTTCAGTCTTTGCACTCGCAGGGCGTCAGGGTGCGGCACGTCCGCTGTTGCTGCTACTGCTGTTCACCCTCGGTATGAGCGCATTTCCCGCTTTCGCCGAAACGGCTCATCACGTCAGTGAAGCCAATCTGGCGCTGCCCAATCTCAACGACACGGCACTGGCCAGTTTTGCCGGCGGTATCTCGGGCTGGACCCTGCTCGCTTGGGGCCTGCTGGTCTGCGTCGGTGGTCTGGTGTTCGGCGCAGTCATCCAGGCCCGGATTCGCCGGTTGCCGGTCCACCGCTCGATGGCCGAGGTCAGCGAGCTGATTTACGAAACCTGCAAGACCTACATGTTCACGCAGGGCAAGTTCCTGTTGATCCTGGAAGCGTTTGTCGCGGTCATCATCGTGGCCTACTTCGGCTGGGTCCAACAGATGAACGTGGCGGAGGTGCTACTGATTCTGGCCTTTTCGGTGGTCGGCATCGCCGGTTCGCTGGGCGTCGCCTGGTTCGGTATCCGCATCAACACCCTGGCCAACAGCCGCACCGCCTTCGCTGCGCTGCGGGGCCAAGCTTATCCGGTCTACGCGATTCCGCTGCAATCCGGCATCTCCATCGGCATGCTGCTGATTTGCACCGAACTGTTGATCATGCTGGCGATTCTGTTATTCGTGCCGCCAACGCTAGCCGGTAAATGCTTTATCGGCTTCGCCATCGGCGAGTCGCTGGGCGCGGCCGCGTTGCGCATTGCCGGCGGTATCTTCACCAAGATTGCCGACATTGGTTCCGACCTGATGAAGATCGTCTTCAAGATCAAGGAAGACGATGCCCGCAATCCGGGGGTGATCGCCGACTGCACCGGCGACAACGCCGGTGATTCAGTTGGCCCGACCGCCGACGGCTTCGAAACCTATGGCGTGACCGGCGTGGCGCTGATCAGTTTCATCATGTTGGCGGTGCCGGAAGCCGCCGTGCAGGTGCAACTGCTGGTGTGGATCTTCGTGATGCGGGTGATGATGGTGGTCGCTTCCGGCGCCTCCTACCTGGGCAACGAAGCTTTCGCCAAGCGCCGCTACGGTGGGCAAGCCCGCTTCAATTTCGAGGCGCCGCTGACTTCGCTGGTGTGGATCACCTCGATCGTGTCGTTGGTCCTCACTTTCGTGGTGTCGTACCTATTGATCGGCGGCATCAATATCAGCGGCACGGTCTACACCCATCTGTGGTGGCAGTTGTCGCTGATCATCACCTTCGGTACGCTGGCCGGCGCCATCATTCCGGAAGTGGTCAAGATCTTCACGTCGACGAGTTCGGCCCATGTTCGCGAAGTGGTGACCGCTTCGCGCGAGGGCGGCGCCAGCCTGAACATCCTCGCGGGCCTGACCGCCGGCAACTTCTCCGCCTTCTGGATCGGCGTGGTCATCGTCGGCCTGATGGCTGGCGCCAATATCGTGTCACAGTACGAACTGGCTGCCGTCATCAATCCCGATCCGGCCAAGGCCACCATCATGGCTGCCGTGTTTTCCTTCGGTTTGGTGGCCTTCGGCTTCCTCGGCATGGGTCCGGTGACCATTGCGGTGGACAGCTACGGCCCGGTAACCGACAACGCGCAATCGGTGTACGAACTGTCCACTATTGAGCAGTGGCCCGACATCGAGGCCGAGGTGCAACGCGATTTCGGTTTCAACCCCAACTTCGAGGTCGCCAAGGATTTGCTGGAAGAGAACGACGGCGCCGGCAACACCTTTAAAGCCACTGCCAAACCGGTGTTGATCGGCACAGCCGTGGTCGGGGCCACCACCATGGTGTTCTCGATCGTGATGCTGCTGACCGGTGGTCTGACCGAAAACCTCGATAAGCTCTCACTACTCTACCCGCCGTTCCTGCTCGGGCTGGTTTCCGGCGGCGCCACGATCTTCTGGTTCTCCGGCGCTTCCACTCAGGCTGTATCCACGGGTGCATATCGCGCGGTGGAGTTCATCAAGGGGCATATGAAACTCGACGGCGTGACCAAGGCTTCCGCCGAGGACAGCAAGAAGGTGGTCGAGATTTGCACGATCTACGCGCAGAAGGGCATGTTCAACATCTTTCTGGCTGTGTTCTTTGGTACCCTGGCCTGCGCCTTCATCGAACCGTTCTTTTTTATCGGTTACTTGATCTCGCTGGCGATCATCGGCTTGTACCAGGCGGTGTTCATGGCCAACGCCGGCGGGGCATGGGACAACGCCAAGAAGATCGTGGAAACCGAACTACACGCCAAAGGTACGGACCTGCATGACGCCGCCGTGGTGGGCGACACCGTCGGCGATCCGTTCAAGGACACCTCCTCGGTGGCCATGAATCCGATCATCAAGTTCACCACGTTGTTCGGTCTACTGGCGGTCGAGATGGCGGTCGGCCTCGCCGCGCAAGGCCAGCAGGCTCTCACCTTGAATCTGGCGGCACTGTTCCTGGTTCTCAATCTGGTGTTCGTGTTCCGCAGTTTCTACGGGATGCGAATCACGGTTGCGGTGCCCGGTGAAGACAACGAGCCGGAAGGCGAAACCGTCACAGAGTCGGCCTAACCGGTATTATTTACGTTATCTTCGGCTAGTCGGGTTAAAAAAGCCTTCGCGTAAGCGAAGGCTTTTTTATTTAGAGTAATACCATATCCCAATAGGTATTGGTTTTTGTAGGAGCATGTTTTGTCTGTTATTCAACGAGTTATCGTCAGAAAGCGGGCTCTTGCGCCTTGGGATTCGGTGTAACTTATTTATAAACAATAAATTAGCTGCATTTTAACCCATAATTACCTTACTTGTATAGTGGCATTAATGCGACAATTGTGCTAATATCCGCATGTTGCCTCTGATATGTCTCTAATAGAATACGCCTATCAAGAGGTAAAGATGGAAAGAAATATCACCGTACCTATGACAAACAATTTGGTCGGGAGGTATTTATGCAACACCAAACTTTAATGTTGCCACGACTTCTTCTGGCAATCGCACTTGCCTGGGTTGGCCTGATTGCCACCGCCCACGCGCAAGCGGTCCTGGAATCCCCCACGGCGGGGGCTTTTGTGCAAAGCGGGGTCGGGCTAATCCGGGGCTGGGCCTGCACGGCGCAGCGGATCGAATTCAGCATCGACGGCGGCGCGCCGCAAGCCATCGCCTACGGCACCGAGCGGCCCGACACCGCCGCCGCGTGCGGCGACACCAACAACGGCTTTGGCTTCACCCAGAACTGGAGCGAAATCGGCGACGGCGTTCACAACCTGCGGGCCTTCGCCGACGGAGCCGCCTTCGCCGACGTCAACTTCACGGTCACCACCCTGGGCCGAACGTTTCTGACCGGCCTGCGGGCGCAGTTCACCCTGCGCGACTTCCCCAGCGCCGGCAATGAACCCCAAGTGCGCTGGTCCGAACCGCAGCAGAACTTCGTATTCGCCCGCCAAGCCGCGATCCCCGCCAACACCCCGCCACCGGACAAGCCACGGGTAAGACTGGAATCGCCCACCCAAGGCTCATACCAAAGTGGGGTCGAGCTCATCCG
>JBATDL010000670.1:0-2454 GCA_049663445.1 Candidatus Competibacter sp. | reverse complement strand
AGCCTCCAGCCTGGATATGAGTTCTCTCAGTTCCTTTGCGGCCTCTGAAAGATTTAGTTCTAGGATTTCACGGGTTCCGTTCATTTTAATCAAACCAAGTCCATGGCTTATACCAGCATTTACAGGCTGCATCGACAGCTTTCTCCAAGACCTTGAGGGCGCCCTCAACCGCCTTGATTTCGTTTTCCATATTCGCAACTTCTTTCTGATAAAATTCGCCAAGCCCCTTCACGTATCGCGGATTTGCGGCTTTCACCGGATCAGTAATGGTGCTTAAAGGATCAGCGGCATATTGCCGGTGCTGCTCCATTGATTCCCGGGTGTTTTTCAAGGCTTTCTGCGCACTTCTCAATGCTTATAGATGACCTGTCCCTCTGTCCGCTTTCCACTATGCCAGCAGCCACAAGGCCACGCACTCGCGATGGACTCGCCCCGCTGGCATAGTGACAAGCTCAGGATCCGGCAAAGAGATCGTCAGGGTTCATTTCTCAACGGAACTCACTTCAGCGTAAGCGTAGCAAAATTGTCCCCCTATTCAGGGGCGGTGCTGATCGGGTAGAGTTCGTGCATGCCCAGAAAACGTTCCGGCGCGAGTCAGCGCGTGGTTTGCCAAGATGTCCGCTTCGTGGAGGTGGAATTCCCAAGACCGGTCCAGCCCCGGTTGGTCGTCCAGTTCAGCGACGGGCTCAGCCTGCTGGTTGAAAATGATCGCGCCGTCGGTCTGGCCGCCGAGTTCATCGTGGCCTTTCGCTCCCGCGAAAACCAATGCCGGAAAGGAGGTCGGCCATGATCGCCCTGGGCCGCTCGTCCATCAAGATCCACTTGGCGTTGGATCCTTGTGATATGCGCAAAAGCTTCAATGGGCTCTACGATATCGCCTGTCAGCACGTGGATGACAACCGGCTTTGGCGCGAGGCGATCTTCGTGTTTACCAACAAGCGACGCAACCGAATCAAGCTGCTGTATTTCGACGGGACGGGGCTTTGGGTGGCGGCCAAGCGATTGGAGAAAGGCACCTTCAGCTGGCCGAAACCCAGCGAACCCGGCCAGAAGCGCATCAAGCTCGCGCCGGAGGCGCTTCAGATGGTGCTCGATGGAGTGGACCTGAGGGGAGCCACGCTCAAGCCATGGTATGAGCGGGCTGAATGATAAAAAAACATGCCGGCTCGGTTAGATTGTTTTGGCAAGACGACCACCCATGAGTATCGTCAGGGTGATGCCGGAGAACGCGCCCATCGATCTTCAATTCCTGCTCGCTCGGATCGAGAAATTGGAAGCCGAATTGGCGGTGGCCAAAGCCGAGTTGGCGCGCAAGGACCAGATCATCGCGGCGCTTCAGAAGCGGCTCTTTGGCTCGAGTTCCGAGAGGATCGATCCCGGACAACTGCAACTTGATCTCGACGGGGTGACGCTGGGAAAGCCGGAGCCGCCGCCGGAAACTCCGGGCGGCGGCGAATCCGAACCGGAAGCGGAGGACGACGGCGCAAGCCCAAAAAGAAACCGCCGCAAGAAGGCTGATCTTTTCCCCAAAAACCTCATGGTGGTCATCGATTCGGTGATCGTGCCCGAGGAGGTCGCCGCAGATCCGGAGGCGTTCATCGAGATCGGCGAAGAATACCATGACGAGTTGGAAGCGATCCGCGCGGCGCTCTATTGGCGGCGTCAGGTGCGCAAGAAGTTCGTCTCGAAGAAGGATCGCGAGAGGCCACCGCTGATGTCGCCCGCGCCCCTGCCGAGCATTCCCGGCACGCTGTGCGGCCCGGCCCTGATGGCGCAGATCTTGGTGGACAAGTATCAGGATCATCTGCCGCATAACCGGCAATCGAATCGGTTGCGCCGACAGCACGGCGTCCATTTGAGCCGACAAACGCTCAACGGCTGGACCCATGCGGCGGCGGATTACCTGAGGCCGATCGGCCAGGCCATCAAAACAGAGTTGCTCGCCTCCGATGTGCTGCAGGCCGACGAAACGCCGATGGACTACCTGAGCCCCGGGCACGGCAAGGTCCGCCAGGGATACTTGTGGACCTATCGCGATCTGGAGCGCGGCACGGTATACTTAGACTGGCAATTGGGACGTGGGCACACCTGCCTAATTGAACTACTCGGCCTCAATGAGGCGAATGGCACGGCCCCCTTCCCGAGGATTATCCAGTGCGACGGCTACAGCGCTTATCAAGCCTTGGCCGACCGTTTTCGCGGGATCCGGTTGGGCGGCTGCCTGGCCCATATCCGAAGGAAGTTTTACGAGGCGCGCGAGCAGGTCCCTGAGGTCGTGATGCCGATCCTTCAAAACATCAGAGAGCTTTACCGAATCGAGCGCTGGTTGCGCCACACCAAAGCGCCTCCCGAGTGTCGTCGCTTGGTGCGCAAGGCGAACAGCCGCCCCTTGGCCGATGAACTGAGGCGCAAAATCGAGGCTGAACAGGCCAGACATCTGCCGCAGAGCAAACT
>JBATDL010000669.1:0-3964 GCA_049663445.1 Candidatus Competibacter sp. | reverse complement strand
AAAGAAATATCCAGAAAAAATACTTTAAATATAATAAGTTGAATAATCATGATTCTGAAGTTACTACTTTTTACCCGTATCCTGATCAGACCCGAGGATAGCCTGATGGCGGTGATTTTTGCCCGGGCGATGAACCACGGCAACCTCAGCATGGCTGAGACCAGCGACATCCCGTATCACATCCTGGAAGCGACGTATCAGCAGTACTTGCGCCTGTCCACCCTGCAGGCGACCAACGACCGAATCAGCAATTTCATTGCCCAGCTCGCCATCTTCCCGCACTACTCGTTTGACCTGGAAGTGCTTTACGGCAGCGTCGATGGGCAAAAATTCGAGGCGGCCAACCCGACGGTCAAGGCGCGCCACTCGCGCAAATATTTTGGCCGTGGAAAAGGGGTCGTGGCCTACACACTGCTTGCCAATCACATTCCATTACAAACCGAGTTGATCGGCGCCAACGAGCACGAAAGCCATTTCGTCTTCGACATCTGTTACAACAACACCTCAGACATCCTGCCAGCCGTGATTATCGGCGACATGCACAGCATCAACAAAGCCAACTTTGCGATCCTGCATTGGTTCGGCCTTAAACTGGCGCCGCGCTTCACCCACCTGCAAGCGCAGCTGAAACACTTGTACTGCGGCAGCGATCCCGCGGAATGCGAACGCTACCTGATCCAGCCGGTCGGGCAGATCGATCGGCAACTGATCGTCGACGAAAAAGCCAACATCGACCAGATCGTCGCCACGCTCGGCCTCAAGGAAATGACCCAGAGTACCCTGGTCCGGAAACTTTGCACCCTGTCTCAGCACAACCGGACACGCAAAGCGATCTTCGAGTTCGACAAGCTGATCCGCAGCATCTACACGCTGAACTATCTACGCGATCCCCAGATACAGCAGGACGTCCATCGTTCCCAGAACCGCATTGAGGCTTACCACCAACTGCGCTCATCCATTGCGCAAGTAGGCGGCAAGAAGCAACTCATTGGCAGTACCGAGTTGGACGTCGCGATCAGCAACCAGTGCGGAAGGCTCATCGCCAACGTGGTGATTGCCTACCATTCGATCCTGCTCTCGATATTGCTCGAACGGTATCGGGCGACGGACAACCAGAAGGCGCTGGCCTTGCTCAAGAAAATCTCGCCCGTGGCATGGCAACACATCTACTTCCTGGGGCACTACACTTTTCGAGACAACACGCATCCGATAGACTTGGATGCCCTATTAGCGAACATTGTATTAGCTTAGGCTATTGTATTTTAAAGTATTCCAAAATTTCTGGGGTTTGGGCTTAGAACCCCAGGAGAAGGTGAGTTCGGCGGTGATGTTATCGGTCGGCGTGCGGCACAGCGAAAAGTCGAACAGCACGAGTTGCCGCTTGCCACTGCGGTTCTCGGCGATGCCGATGTTCTCGGGCTTGATGTCGCGATGGGCGACGCCTTCGGTTTCAAGATGGTTCACCGCTTCGATCAGTTCCTCGCCGAAGCGCTGTAGCATGTCGAGCGACAGGCGGCCCTCATCCTTGAGCTTCTCCGCCATCGTCTTGGCGCCGGCGCTCTTGAGTAGCAGCGCCGTGCGCCCGGCCACCGTGAGCGTTTCACGGTGGGCCACGATGTTCTGGTGATGCAGCCGTGCAAGTACCTCGCCCTCGGCGGCCAGGCGGTCGTTGTGCGCGACGTCGCAGGCGACCTTGAGGACGTGTTCTTCGTCGCCGCCATCCTTGCGCACCAGCAGCGCGTCGCTGGAAGAACCGCGCCCCATGCGCTTGATGACGGTGAAACCGCCGTCCAAGCGCTCGCCCGCGCTGGCGATACTGGGGTCGATGGTGGCTTCCGGGTCGGGGGTGGTGAGTTCGTCCTCGACGCAATCCAGCTCATCCAGGAAGTCCTGGACGGTGTCATAGCGGGCGAGCACATCGGGGCAGGTGGCGAACTGGATGAGTTCTTGCTGCCGGGCGCCGCAGCCGTCCATCACGTCCGACAGGCGCAGCCCCTGCCCCACCCGCAGCTTTTCGGCCAGGTCCAGCACCGACTCGGCGGGGGGCTGACCACTGAAGAGCTGGTAGGCAAGGCAGCCGAGCGAAAACACATCCAGGCTCGGACCGTGCGCGGGGTCGGCGTGGGTCGTCTCCGGGGCCAAGTAGACCATCCCAGGGTCATCGACGTAGTCCTCGACATGCTGGGTGCCAGTTGTGCGATGCACCGTGTTCGGCGCGGCGGAATCGCCGGCGTTGCGCGACGCCGTTTGCCAGTTCATCAGACGTAGCTGCAAGGCGCCGCGACCGATGTCATGGACCAGGATGCTCTGTGGCCCCAGGGCGCGGTGGTACAGGCGCTTCGAGTGGGCATACTTCAGCGTCTCGGCGATATCGCGCACCAGTTGCAGGCGTTGCGTGATCGAGAAGCCTTGGCTGTTGTCCCGCAGCCGGTGATCGAGGCGCATGGCCTTGGGGTCATGATCGAAGATCAGCGCCGGGCCGAGTTCGGTCTCCTTGTAGTCCTTGACCTTCAGGATGCCGGGATGGTCGATGCCTTCGAGAATCTCGAACTCCCGGCGGGCCTGGCGAACCCGCGTGTCGCGGATGTCCGGGCTCGAAGCCGTTGTGATCGTGTAAATGCGAACCCGGCGGTGCACGGTGTCGATGCTGATGTGCTGGGCTTCCCAGTCCTGAAAACCTTCGCCCTCGGACAGCAGTTTGCCCAGCCGGTAGTCGCCCACTTGACGATGCTTGTTGGACGGGCGGATGCCGGCTTCAGTCAGGCCGCGGGCGATGGCGCGAGCCTGCTGCGAGTCGACTTTCATCAACGAGCGGTTGGTGATGCCATTGCTCAGCGCACCGACAATTCCGGGGTCGTCCAGGGTGCCGGGTTGGCCACGCTGGAAGGTGGCTGTCTTGGCCAGGCCTTCGAGCCGGCAAGACAGGCTGGTGGACGAGAGGAAGATCGCCGGCTCGACGAAGGGCAGACGGATCTTGGACTTGGTGATGGCGGGTTGTCGTTTCAGCAGGCTGGCCAGGCGCTTGGCCTTGCGATTGGCGAGGAGGATCGGGTTGTCGACCGTGACCGATCGGCCATCGGTCGTCCAGGTCCAGCTATGCACATCGCCGGTCAATACGCCCGGACGGCTCTTGATCTCGACCAGAAAGAGGCCGGCCGGCGACAGCACCAGGGCATCCACCTCGCTGACCTTGCCTTCGTCGTCGATGAACTCGAAGTTGGTCCAGACGTGCCAGGGATTGCGGTCGGGCAAATGACTTCGAAGCCAGTCCAGCGCTTCGCGCTCCCACGCGAAGTTGGACTCGGCGATGACATGCCAGCGGGCGATGCCGAGCGTCACGGGTTCACCTCGTCGCCGTCCTGGACGTACTCGAACAACTCACCAACCTGGCAGTGGAAGAGCCGGCAGAGCTGCTCGATGGCTGGGAGATCGACCCGTGTGGTCGTCTCCTTGTAGAGGGCGGTGATCGTGCTGCGATTGAGTCCCGTGCGCCGCGAAACGTCCGCGATGCGAAGCTTGTCTCGGCCCATGAGGGTGGATAGGTGGCAGCGAATCATATTTATCTGTCCGGGGTGATGCGTAGAATAACAAAATGCTTTGCAACGCATAACCCGGAATCGTAGTTGCTGGCTGGTGTTTTGACACTGGCGGCGAATGCTCTCGGGTGGTTATCTCTATCGAGAGGCTTTCGTGGCATCCTCGGGCCGCGCCTGAAGGGACTCCGCATAACGCGCCAAATCCTGTTCGAAAGTCTCCAGCTCCCACGCGCGCCAGGTCAGCCGCTCACAACAGCCCCTCCAGCGGATGATCATCGAACAACTGACCGGCACGGATGTAGCGCTCCAGGCTGGCATGGGTTTTATGGCCCGAGATCTGGCGGATCCGCCAAGCCGGCGCCCCATGGCGGGCGGCGGCGGTGCAAAACCCCGCCCGCAGCGAATGACCCGAATACCCCGCCGGGTCC
>JBATDL010000668.1:0-3758 GCA_049663445.1 Candidatus Competibacter sp. | reverse complement strand
GTCCTTACGCGCTTCCACCACTTCGTCGAGGTAGCAGATGCCGCCCTCGCGCACCGCCCGGGTTAGCGGCCCGTCGCACCAGACGGTCGCGCCGCCGTGCAGCAGATGCCGCCCCACCAAATCGGCGGCCGACAGGTCATCGTGGCAGGCGACGGTGTGCAGCGGCAAGCCCAGCCGCGCCGCCATGTGAGCGACAAAGCGGGTTTTGCCGCAACCGGTTGGTCCCTTGATCAGCAGTGGCAGGCGGTGGCGCCAGGCCGCTTCGAACACGGCGCACTCATCGCCGGACGGCTCGTAGTAGGGAATGTCCAATGGTTGCGGTTTTAGCGGTGGCTTCATGGCCACTCCCTCCCCCATGTGGGGGAGAGGCTGAGGTGCTTGGGCGCTCAAGTCGCGGCGGGTTGGGCCGAGCCCATCTCGGCGGTTTGCGGCTTGTCCTTGGCGAAGAAGCTACAGATATACACCACCAGCCCGGTCAGGAAAACCAGCCCAGCCAGTTCTCGCATCCAATAGAAAATATGCAACTGGTCCTGCACCTGCATGAATGGTTGCGGGTTGGGAATGATCCGCTGCAACCACACTTGCAGGATGCCGGCGGCGGTCAGGAACAGGGTGATGAACACCATGGAGACCGTCATCAGCCAGAACGACCACATTTCCAGCACCTGAGCGCGCTCCGGGTTAGCCTCACGCCCGCGCAGGATCGGCATGGCGTAGGAGATCATGGTGAGCACCACCATCACGTAGGCACCGAAGAAAGACAAGTGACCATGCGCGGCGGTGATCTGGCTGCCATGGGTGTAGTAGTTGACCGGAGCCAGGGTGTGCAGGAAGCCCCAGACGCCGGCGCCGAGGAAGGCCATGACCCCGGTACCCAACGCCCACAGGGTTGCGGCTTTGTTGGGATGCTGGCGGCGGCGGCGGTTGACCATGTTGAAGCAGAATACGGTCATGGCGAAGAACGGTAGCGGTTCCAGCGCCGAGAATATCCCACCCCACCACTGCCAGTAACCGGGGGTGCCGATCCAGTAATAGTGATGGCCGGTGCCGATGAAGCCGCTAACCAGGGTCAGAGTGACGATCACGTACAACCATTTCTCGATCACCTCGCGATCCACGCCGGTGATCTTGAGTAACACGAAACCCAGGATGGCGCCCAGAATCAGTTCCCACACGCCCTCGACCCACAGATGCACCACCCACCACCAGAAATACTTGTCCTTGACCAGGTTGGACGGGTTGTAGAAGGCGAACAGGAAAAACACCGCCAGCCCAACCAGGCCCATCAACAGAATCATACTGATCGCGGTCTTGCGGCCCTTGAGAATGGTCATGCCGATGTTGTACAGAAAGGCCAGCGCCACCACCACGATGCCCAGTTTGGTTGGTAGCGGCTGCTCCAGGAACTCGCGGCCCATGGTTGCCAGCAGTTCGTTGCCGGTCATCTCCGCCAGCGTGGCGTAGGGCATCGCCAGATAGCCCACCACGGTCAGCACGGCGGCGCTCAGGAAGACCCAGAACAGCAGATGCGCCAGCAGCGGGCTGTGCAATTCAGTTTCGGTCTCCTCCGGCACCAGATAATAGGCGGCGCCCATGAAACCGAACAACAGCCAGATAATCAACAGATTGGTGTGGACCATGCGGGCAATGTTGAAGGGGATGGCCGGAAACAGAAAATCGCCGATCACATATTGCAGGCCCAGAATCAGGCCGAACAGGATTTGCCCCACGAACAGGGCGATGGCGGCAATGAAATAGGGCTTAGCCACCGCCTGGGATTGATATTGCAACTGCATGATGTTCTTCCTCACTCTGGATGCCGGGACGGCGGATCAGCCTTCGATGTTGGGCGGCCAGTTTTCGGTGTTGATTTCCGAAGTCCATTTCAGAAAGGCCACCAGGTCATCCAGTTGCTGGTCGGTAAAATGGAATTGCGGCATCTGCCGGCGACCCGGCACCTGGGTCGGCTGTGCCTGGATCCAGACCTTGATGAACGCCGCGCCGCGCCGTTTGTAGACGTTGCCCAGTTCCGGCGCGAAGTAGGCGCCTTCGCCCAGCAGGGTGTGGCAACCGATGCAGTTGCGGGTTTCCCACAGCCCCTTGCCGCGGGCGACCTCCGGCGATGGCGTCTCGGTGGGAATCCGCTGCGGGATACGCCAGGTAGTGTGAAGAGTAAGGGCGAGAAACAGCAGCACCGAAAAGAGCGTGCCGCCATAGAAAATATTTCGCGCCATGGACTTGGTGAAAAACGCGCTCATGATGACCTCTTGATCGGCGATGATGCGGGCCGCCCCGCCAAAATCCGCATCGGGCGGCAACCCGCTCTATGTTCCGAAAATCACGGTTTGCATTCCTTGACCTCGATCAAGGAATGCCTAACCTTGCACCCAGCACAATCTTCATCCACTTAATTCAGTCAAGGACCCAACATGGCCACCATCGCTGAATTTCTTGCCAACGAGCACCGTTGCTGCGATGAAGGCTTCGCCGCAACCGAAGAGGCCGCCCAAGCGGGCGAGCTCACGCACTGTCACGCGAATTTTCAGCAGTTTCGGGTCGCGATGGAACATCATTTCCAACGGGAAGAGGCCACCCTGTTTCCCGCCTTCGAGCAGGTCACCGGCAACGCCATGGGTCCGACGCGGGTGATGCGGTTGGAGCACCAGCAAATGCGGGAAACGCTCGCCGAGCTCGATAGCACGCTCGCCAGCGGCAACCTGGAGGATTTTCTGGGACAGGCGGAAACGCTGCTGATCCTGATGCAGCAGCACAACATCAAGGAGGAGCAAATGCTTTACCCGATGTGCGACCGGGTGCTGGGCGCCACCGCTGGATCGGTGATCCAGGATATGCGCGACCTCCCAGAGAACCAGCCGACATGAACGCGCCCGAAATCGTGGTGGATGGGCGGGGCCTGGAGCCGCCGGAACCGATGGAACGAGTGATGGCGGCACTCGACCAGTTGCAGCCGGGACAACAGCTGCGTTTTCTGATCCACCGCCAGCCTTATCCGCTCTACGACATCCTGCGCCGCCATCGCTACACCTACACGGTCGAGGCCCGCGCCGACGGCCATTTCGAAATTCTGATTTTGCCGCCATGACTCCGGCCGGTCTCTCGCTGGAGCAGGCGCCGCCTTTCAGCGTGCCGCTGCGGTTTTTCCTGACCGCGCCGCCGTTTTTGCTGCTGGCCGCCGGATTGCTGCTGTGGCAAGGCCCGGACCTGTTCGCCAGTCGTTGGCTACCTGCCACCCTCGCCCTGACCCACCTGCTGACCCTGGGCTTCATGGCACAGGTCATGCTGGGCGCGCTGCTGCAAATCCTGCCGGTGGTGGTCGGCGTGGTGGTGCCTCGCCCACAACTGACGGCGGCGCTGATTCACATTCCGCTGACCCTGGGCGCGCTGGCGTTGGCCACCGCGTTTCTCGGTGGCGGCCCCCTCTGGTTCCAGGGCGCCGCCGGTTTGCTCGGGCTGAGTTTTGGCGTCGCCCTGCTGGCGATCCATCTCGCTCTGTGGCGCGCGCCGGTGGCCGGGAACACGGTCATCGCGCTGCGTTGCGCCCTAGGTGCTCTGCTGGTCACGGTCGTGCTCGGCTTGCTACTGAGCGGTTTCTTCGCCTGGGGATGGCGACTGCCAGTGTTTGAACTGACGCAACTGCACGGCGCCTGGGGTCTGGTGGGTTGGACCGTGTTGCTGGTGACGGGAGTCGCCTATCAGGTCGTGCCGATGTTCCAGATCACCCCGCCCTACCCCACTTG
>JBATDL010000667.1:0-5519 GCA_049663445.1 Candidatus Competibacter sp. | reverse complement strand
CCGGGATGCCGGCCGTCGCGCATTGCCGCAGCAGGTTCGGCCACAGCTCGGTTTCCATGATCACCGCCAGTCTGGGCCGGGCACGCTGCAAAAATCGCCGCGTCGCGCCGGGTAGATCGTAGGGCGCGTAGACGTGATGCACGCGTTCACCCAGCGCCTCGCGGACTTGACGGGAGCCGGTCAGCGTGGTGGTGGTCACCAGCAGCGGCAGATCGGGATAACGGTCCAACAGCGCGCGAATCAGCGGCAGGGCGGCGCGGGTTTCGCCCACCGAAACGGCGTGAACCCACAGGCCGCCGGGTGACAGCGTTGGGACGAAGCCCAGTCGCTCGCGCCAGCGCTGGCGATGTCCGGTATCCCGGCGACCACGCCAGTACAGCCGCAGCAGCGCCAGCGGCAGGAGTAGATAGAGCAGGCCGGTATAGAGCGAACGCATGGGTCTTGAGCGCTTCCGGTTGCCAAGTCGTGAGCTATGGTCTCCGATTTCCGTCCTCTTGCTCAGGCGCCTCCCGGACCCACATCAGGGTCGCGCCGATCACCGCCGCCGGCATGACCAGAAAATTCAGCACCGGGATCAGGGTCAGCAACAGGGTCATGCCACCGAAGCTCAAGGTCTGTGGCCAATGCTTGCGCAACAGCCGGCGCTGGTCCCGGAACGACACGCTGCGGTTGCCGAGTGGATAGTCGGCATACTCCAAGGCCAGCATCCAGGCGCTGAACAAAGCCCAGAGCACCGGTGCGGCCACGTTGACCACCGGCACAAACGACAGCACCAGCAGCGGGATCGCCCAGCCGATGAAGTACAGCAACTTGTTCAGTTCCCCCAACGGGCTCAGCAGCAGTTCCTTCCAGCTCAACCCGGCCGTTGGTGGGGTTGCGCCCGCCGGGTTGATCATTTTTTCGACCCGCTCGGCCAACAAGCCGTTGAACGGTGCGGCGATCACGTTCGCCACCACGGAAAAGGTGTAAAACACCACGACCAGCGCGGTCAGAACAAACAGCGGCCACAACAACCAGTGCAGCCAGCCCAACCAGTCCGGCAACCAGCCGGTCACGGTCTGATCGAGCCGTTCGAACTGGCCGGTGCTCCACCAGATACCGGCGCCGAACAAAAGGGTGTTGATCAGCAGCGGAGCCGCCACGAAACCGCGCAAACCACTCTTGGGCAACCAGCGCAAGCCGGTCAATACGTAGCTTGCGCCGTTGATTGGAGAAGAACTCATCGGATTGAAGCCCTCATTTAGCAAGCGGGTATTCATTTCAAAACGCAGCGATCTACGATACTATTTCTTTTCAATCTGACGCCGCCACCCCAGGTCCGCAGCGTCACATTATAAGACTTGATAAGGCTTATTACTGCCGCGGTTCCGACCACCAGCTTGTACATCCGGCCTGCTGATCCCGGTTGTCCCGCGGCCATTGCGCCCTCACGGAGCATGGCAATTCACAGCGCTCGAGAAAACACCGGCCGTCGCCGGTTGCCGTTCAGGCCCGCGTTCTCATCCCTCCCGGCGGTGGCGCCCGTCGATTTCCGTTTGCCCGTTTCCTTCGCGTCGTCCGCCGGCACTTCGAGCGCGCGTTTCCGCGACCTGGCTGCCAACGATATCCTCCGCTCCCGATCCGCGCTGCGGTTTCGGGGCTTTTCAAGCAACACTCGTGTCATCACTCACCCCTAAAGGAGTACACACATGAAACAACCCGTCCGCGTCGTCATCACCGGTGCTGCTGGCAACATCGGTTATGCCATGGCCTTCCGGATCGCCTCGGGCACCATGCTGGGTCCCGATCAGCCGGTGATCTTGCAGTTGCTGGAAATCACCCCGGCGCTGCAAGCCTTGCAGGGTGTGGTGATGGAGTTGAACGACTGCGCCTTCCCGCTGCTGGCCGGCGTGGTCGCCACCGACGATCTGAAGACCGCCTTTACTGACGCCAACTACGCCATGCTGGTCGGCGCCCGGCCGCGTGGCCCCGGCATGGAGCGCAAGGATCTACTGACCGCCAATGGCGCCATCTTCGGGCCGCAAGGTAAGGCACTGAATGATTATGCCGCCCGTGACGTGCGGGTGCTGGTGGTCGGCAATCCGGCCAACACCAACTCCCTGATCGCCGCCAGCAGCGCCCCCAGCCTCAGCCCGCGCCAGTTCCACGCCATGACCCGGCTGGACCATAACCGCGCCCTGAGCCAACTGGCTGCAAAGACCGGTTGCCATGTCAACGACATCAAGAAGATGACGATCTGGGGCAACCACTCCGCAACCCAATACCCCGATATGAGTCAATGTACCGTCAAAGGCCAGGCCGCGACCGGATTGGTCGATCAGGGCTGGTACCGCGATACCTTCATCCCCGACGTGCAGCAGCGCGGCGCGGCGATCATCAAGGCGCGTGGCGCTTCTTCCGCCGCCTCCGCCGCCTCCTCGGCCATCGACCACATGCGCGACTGGGCGCTGGGCACTCCCGAGGGTGACTGGGTCAGCATGGCGGTGCCCGCCGACGGTTCCTACGGCATCAGCGAAGGCGTGATCTACTCCTATCCCTGCGTTTGCAAGAACGGCGATTACGAGATTGTGCAGGGTCTGCCGGTCGATGAATTCAGCCGCAGCAAGATGGACGCCACCGACAAGGAGTTGCGCGAGGAACGCTCCAGCATCGAGGATTTGCTGAAGTAGACAGGACTTCCCTTCCCCCTTAGGGGGGAGGGTTGGAGTAGAGAGTCGAGCGGTCACGACAGGAAATTTCTGAGTAAGCAACTACACTAATTGCCGCCGACAGACATAAACGTCGCGCTTCCAAACCATCGAAGCTGAAGGATACTCCCGCATGAATTACGAAGAATTCCACCGCTGGTCCATCGACGACCCCGAAGGCTTCTGGGGCGAACAGGCCCAGTTGATTCACTGGAACAAGCCGCCGCAGAAAATCAGAGACTACAGCAAGCCGCCGTTTTGCAAGTGGTTCGTCGGCGGCGAAACCAATCTGTGCTACAACGCGGTGGACCGGCATCTGGCCGATCGCGCCGATCAGAATGCACTGATCTACATCTCGACGGAAACCAACGAAACCGTTATCTACAGCTACGCCGAGCTGCACCGCGAAGTGAACCGCTTCGCCGCCGTGCTGCAATCACTGGGCGTAGGCAAGGGCGACCGGGTCATCATCTACATGCCGATGATCGCCGAAGCCTTGTTCTCCATCCTGGCCTGCGCCCGGATCGGCGCTGTTCACTCGGTGGTGTTTGGCGGTTTCGCCGCCTACAACCTGGCGGTGCGCATCGACGACGCCAAGCCCAAGGTCATGGTCACTTCCGACGCGGGGATGCGCAACGGCAAGGCGGTACCTTACAAACACCTGGTCGACGAGTCCTGCAATCTGGCCAAATTCCCACCGGAAAAAGTCGTGATGTGCAACCGGGGCCTGGACAAGGGCCTGACGCTGGTCGAAGGCCGCGACGTCGATTACGCGACGCTGCGCGCCCAGCATATGGACGCCGAAGTGCCGGTGGTCTGGCTGGAGTCGAACGAGCCGAGCTACATCCTCTACACTTCCGGCACCACCGGCATTCCCAAGGGTGTACAGCGCGATGTCGGTGGCTATGCGGTGGCGCTGGCCTCGACCATGAAGCACCTCTACCACATCAACCCGGGCGAGACGATGTTCGCCACCTCCGACATCGGCTGGGTGGTGGGGCATTCCTATATCGTCTACGGGCCGTTGATCAACGGTTCGCCGACTATCTTCTACGAGGGGATGCCGACCCGACCGGATCCCGGCATCTGGTGGAAGATCGTCAATGAATACCAGGTGCGGACCATGTTCTCGTCGCCGACGGCGGTGCGGGTACTGAAGGGGCAAGACCAGAAGTACATGACGGAGCACGACGTATCCTGCCTGCGTTACCTATTCCTGGCCGGCGAGCCGCTGGACGAGCCGACCTCGCGCTGGATCACCGACGCCCTGAAGATTCCGGTCATCGACCATTACTGGCAGACCGAGACTGGCTGGCCGATGCTGTCCTACCTGCCGGGCGTGGATTTGAAGCCCAACCGCTTTGGTTCGCCCGGATTCCCGGTGTATGGCTACAATATCCGGGTTATCGACGAAGGTACCGGCGAAGAAGTCCCGCGCGGCGAAAAGGGCGTGCTGGTCGTGGAGCCGCCCTTACCGCCGGGTTGCCTGAGCACGGTGTGGGGCGACGACAAGCGTTTCGTGCAGAGCTATTTTTCCAGCTTCAAGGCCATGCTCTACACCTCCTCCGACTGGGCGGTACGCGATGAAGAAGGTTATTTCTTCATTCTGGGCCGCACCGACGACGTGATCAATGTCGCCGGCCATCGCTTGGGCACTCGCGAAATCGAGGAAGCCATCCAGGCTCATGCGGCGGTGGCCGAAGTAGCGGTGATCGGCGTGGCGGACAAGGTCAAGGGCCAAGTGCCGGTCGGCTTCTGCCGGCTGAAGGATCCGACGCAACTTGACGCGGCGGGCGCCACCGAGCGGATGCAAAAGGAAATCATCGCCAAGGTACAGGAACTGTTGGGGGCAGTGGCCAAGCCACACAGCATCCATTTCGTCAACTCGTTGCCGAAAACACGTTCCGGCAAACTGCTGCGACGCTCGATTCAGGCGCTGGCCGAAGGTCGCGACCCCGGCGATCTGTCTACCCTGGACGATCCGAACTCGCTGGAAGAAGTGCGCCGGGCCATCGGGCAGCATTAAACCGGCGTTAGCGTCTTTCCCCTCGACCTAGTCTCTCCACTCTCGCGGGAGTGGAGAGACTATCTTGCAAAACCACCTCCCTCTGTCGGGGGAGGTGTGTCGGTAACTTGCCAAGCAATATCGTGACCATTTAATTCCCCGCATGAAAACCCATCACGATCTATCTTTTTGCTTATTCCAAGCATCAAAACGATAAAGCCGCCCGGCACCTTGCATCGGGTGATGGAGCACACCTCATTCTACGTGTGGGCTGTATCGGGGATCTCAACCACGGTTTCCGAAGACGGCAACGTCTAAGCGCTCACCGATCTGAACCTGCCTCCAGCAGACCGGCACCCTGGTCAATCGCTGGCGCTGTTCGTCGCCCACCTGATCCAGCAGGCCAACGGCAACCCCCAATCCTTGGCTGACCCGCCAGCAAGGAACGGGTGGTGAACAAGGCGCGCATTCACGAAATGAAGCACGCCGCCGGGGTCAAGTATCTGGATTTCACCCCGGTGATGATCGTGGCGCTGGCCTCCATTGTCGGCGCGCGTTAGGTGGTATTTCTGGTGTGGGTCGACCGTCCCGCCGCGCCGCGCCGCACCTGATTTCCGTTCGCAAGGCGACACGACATGAAGAACGACGTTACTGGCAAACCGTTGGGCACTGATCTGGACAAGCTCCGGATGCTGGCTGATGAGGATATCGCCCTGGATGAGGACACGCCTTACGATCCAACCGATCCGGCGGCGGTTGAGGGATTTTGGGCCGAGGCCATCGTCACACCGGGTGGAGGCGTCGATGCCACGCTGGCCGCCTTGCGC
>JBATDL010000666.1:0-2612 GCA_049663445.1 Candidatus Competibacter sp. | reverse complement strand
GATGCCGACGTGATGGTTGCCGGCGGCGCGGAGATGGCGACCACGCCCACCGGTTTGTGCGGATTTGCGGCCGCGCGCGCGCTGTCGATGCGCAACGACGAGCCGGAAAAGGCCAGTCGGCCGTGGGATAAAGACCGCGACGGTTTCGTATTGAGCGACGGCGCCGGAGTGGTGGTGCTGGAGGAGTATGAACACGCCAAGCAGCGCGGCGCGCGTATTTACGCCGAGCTGCTTGGCTTTGGAATGAGCGGCGATGCTTACCATATGACCCTGCCGCCGCCTGACGGCGACGGCGCTCGGCGGGCGATGATCAACGCCTTGCGCGATGCGGAAATCGCTCCCGAAGCCGTGGATTACATTAACGCCCACGGCACTTCCACGCCAGCCGGCGACAAGATTGAAAGCGACGCCACCAAGGCGGTGTTCGGCGATCATGCCTACCAGTTGGCGATGAGTTCGACCAAATCGATGACGGGTCACATGCTGGGCGCCGCCGGCGGGGTGGAAGCGATTTTCTCGATGCTGGCGATCCGCGATCAGGTCGCGCCACCCACCATCAACCTGGACGAACCGGAGCCGGGCTGCGATTTGAACTACGTCCCGCACCAGACGCAGGAACGGCGGATCCGGGTGACGTTGTCCAACTCCTTCGGTTTCGGCGGCACCAACGGCACGGTGGTGTTCCGCGCGCTGGATTGACCGCGCCCCTGCCGTTATTCTCCCGCCGGCCTGTTCGAATTCTTCCGATGCTGCATGCTGCTCCGCCTGATCCAGGATGGGGAAAGCCCGATATCGCCGCCCTTACTTGCGGGCGGGCAAGAGGCCGGGCGTAAGGAAATGCGGTTTCCCCGGCTTCGTACCCTGTTTTTGGCTTTGGCGGCGCTGGCGCTATTTACCGGCGCGGCGCTGTATGGGGTCCATGCCGATTATCGTCGATTTCTCGATACCCCTCTCGATGTGCCCGCCGACGGTCTGGTGCTGGACGTCAAACCGGGGATGGGGGTCGGTGCGATCGCCCGGGAGTTGCGGCGGCAGCCGGGCCTGTTGCGCCCGACGTTCTATCTGGAAATCTACGCCCGACTCAACGGCCTGGCGCCCCGCCTCAAGACCGGCGAATACGCCCTTGCCCCCGGTACGACCCCGCGCGACTTGCTCGAACGAATCGCGGCTGGTCGGGTGATCCAGTATCCGCTGACGGTGGTCGAGGGCTGGACCTTCCACCAGTTGCGACAGGCGCTCGCGGCGCATCCCAAGATCGCGCAGACTTTGCGGGAAGCGAGCGACACCGAGATCATGACGCAGTTGGGTCGGCCGGGACAGCATCCCGAAGGCTGGTTTTTCCCGGATACCTATCATTTTCCCGCTGGCTTCACCGACGAGGCGTTTCTGCGACGGGCGCTGGTGGCGATGGAGCGGCGCTTGACGCGGGCGTGGAGCCAGCGTGCCGCCGATCTGCCGCTGGACAATCCGTATCAGGCGCTGATCCTGGCGTCGATTATCGAAAAGGAAAGCGGACTGGCGGCGGAGCGGCCCGCCATCGCCGGCGTGTTCGCGCGGCGCCTGCGCGAGGGGATGTTGTTGCAGACCGATCCGACGGTGATTTACGGTTTGGGCGCGGCGTTCGATGGCAATCTTCGCCGCCGCGATCTGGCCGCCGACACGCCTTACAACACCTATACTCGCAAGGGCTTGCCGCCAACGCCGATCGCCCTGCCGGGGGCGGATGCGCTGGCCGCCGCCGTCCGTCCGGCGGATGGTGATGCACTGTACTTTGTCGCCGACGGCGAGGGTGGCCATGTGTTTTCCAAAACGCTGGATGAGCACAACCGGGCGGTTAGACGCTATCAGCTACGGGAGAGATGAAATGCCCGGCCGATTTGTGACGGTCGATGGCGGCGAGGGCGCCGGTAAAACCACCCAAATCGCGTTCATGCGCGAGTATCTGGAGCGGAGAGGTTGCCAGGTGATGGCGACTCGGGAGCCAGGCGGTACGCCGCTGGGCGAGGAAATCCGTGCCCTGCTGCTTGGGCATCGCCACGGAGCTATGACGACGGCGGCGGAGACGCTGCTGATGTTCGCCGCCCGCGCCGAGCATGTGGAACAAGTGGTCCGGCCGGCGCTGGCCACCGGTTACTGGGTACTGTGCGACCGCTTTACCGACGCCACTTATGCCTATCAGGGTGGCGGTCGCCGCCTGCCCCTGGAGCGGATCGCGGTGCTGGAGGCATGGGTGCAGGGCACACTGCGCCCCGATCTGACCCTGTTGCTCGATTTGCCGGTGGCAACGGGGTTGACGCGAGCTGGAAAGCGCAGCGCGGCGGATCGCTTCGAACGGGAAGAGGTGGATTTTTTTGAGCGGGTTCGGGCGATGTACCTGAAACGGGCTGCCCGCGAGCCCGACCGTTGCCGGGTCGTGGACGCCAGCCGACCGGTCGAGACCGTGCGGGCCGAAGTAGAAACCGTGCTGGCCGAGTGGCTGGAGCGCGACTGATGGACCCGTGTCTCCCCTGGCATCACGAGCAGTGGCGGCAACTCCAGCAACGACGCAGTGCCGGCCGCCTGCCGCACGCGCTGCTGCTGGTCGGTCCGCCCGGGTTGGGCAAGGGTTTGTT
>JBATDL010000665.1:0-2360 GCA_049663445.1 Candidatus Competibacter sp. | reverse complement strand
GGGACACTGAGCACCGAGTCACCGAGCCGAGTATACCCCCGCCATGCACCTGAATGATCATAGTCTCCGTCAACTCGACGATGCGTACATCCAGTCCCTGGATGTGGAGGCGTTGCGCGGGTTGTCGGTGCGGTTGCTGGCGGATCTCAAGGACGCGCGGGACCGGCTGAACCAGGGACCGGACAACAGCTCACGGCCGCCGAGCAGTCGGGCGCCGTGGCACCAGCGAAGCGACGGTTCCGCCGACGCCTCGGCGATCCGGCGGAACCGGGCGGATCAGTAACAAGCTCGTGCCCATGGCGTTGATCCGGTCGAGCACGATCTGCTAGGCTCCGTCGCCGATGGCCAGCATCGTGATCACCGAGGCCACGCCGATCACAATGCCGAGGAGCGTGAGCAGGGTACGGAGCAGATTGTCGTGCAGCGCCCGCACTGCGGTTTTCGCCACCCAAACGCCCCGCCGACCAGGGAAGCGCCGCCTTCATCCGCCGACCGGGCGTTCTCCGATAGCATTAAGCGGCTTGAACACTGCGGGCCGGGATCGCTGATGATGATTCCATCTCGGATCTCGATGATGCGCTTCGCGCGCCGTGGGCGGCATTCCCGAATAGACCGCAGGCACCTCGACGTTCTCGATGGCGGACAGCGACCAGCAGCCCTCAGCGGCGTTGACGTGAACCTCATGGTCGCGGTGGTTCATAACCCGTCCAACGTGGCCCCTGTCCTCCGTTGGAACGAGCCGTCCTCAACAGTCCGGAATCCATATTGAGCCTTCGCATTTTACCTGTCAGCAACCGAACCGACAGCAGCGAACAACGCCGGATCTCGCGCGACCGTGGCCTCGAAGTTTCGGGTGATGATCGTGCGGGCAAGCAGTTCTCTAGGGACACACGCGGCGAACTTTATCGACTCGGCGAAGGTGGCAATCTCAGCCTCCGTCAGCGTCAACGATCCCGATGGCATACCAGTCATGAGTGCTGCGGGAGCCTGCACACTCATTGCATCGAAACGAACCTTCTGATCGCCGACAGACGCCTGGCGGGCCAACGTTCGGTTGGCTCGTGTGCCAGCGAAGGTCCAGGTACGTGTCGACGCTTTATCAGAACGCGCCACCACAAAGTGCGTTCCCAAGGACATGGGCAGTTCGTCGGACAGCCCACGTAGCGCTGTCCGCGCACGCTGCGACAAGGTGGCGATTGGCGGAACGCCGGTGGTGAGCACGGTTCGAATGGCCTGGCAGACTTCACGGCTCAGGCTGCGCGCGCCGCCCATCCAGCGGGCCTTGCCACTCTCATGGACCGGTTCCAGCCAGACGATTCGCCTGGACCACTCGACCTCGATGACGCGCCAGCTACGCCCGGCCAGCAAGAGCAGCCGGTGGTCTTGTTCACCGGTCATCCCGACGCGCGGCGCTGATCATTGCCGGCCTCCAGTACCAGGCAGTCGAAACTGCTGATGCAAAAGTGTCAGGTTCAACTCAACGGTATCGGCAGTCTCGTCGACGCTGAGCACGGCCGCCTGATCGACGTTCAACAGCCGTCTGACTGCACTGAGCAGCCCGCCCATGCGAACTTCGGGCAGCGACAACCGGTGTGCCAGTGCGGCCTTCGACAGCTTGCCGCCTCGCTCGGACAGTGCCATCAGCAGCAGTCGCATCGTGTCGTCGGGCGGCGCCACCCGAGCGGCCAATTGCCGCTGCGAGCTGTAGATCGGGCTGCCCAGCACGGCGCCTATCCAGTCACTCGTTGGCGGTGGTGCCGCTGGCGGCAAGTCGTCCAGCTCGAAGAGCGTGGGCTGTCCCGTCTGCTCGACCGGCTTGCGCCGTGTTGCCTTTGGCGCGGGGGCGGCGGTCTGCGGTGCCGCCGACTTGGCTACTGGCGGCAGTTCCCACCACTCGGGTTGTGCTGGCGGTGCTGGTGTCCACCCGGTCAGCTTCATTCCCAAGGGCACGAGCACATTCAGGGGCACGGTCACTTCCTGGGGTGACAGGCCACCGTGGTACCCGTTCTTTCGACCGGCATACCGGGTGCTCTCGCCCCACAGGCACACCACCGCATTCGAACCGTCTCCGGTGACGACGCGTCCACCGTCGATGGCCAGCTCATGCGGCAGGCTGGCGTTCTTGCCCGGCCGCCAGCGGTCACTTTCGCCACCAGCCAGTTGGGTGGTGCCATCCTCGAGCAAATGACCATGGTCGGCGGTGATCACCACCACCCTGCGCGCTTCGCGTGCTTCGCGCAGCAGCGGGAGCAGTAACCGTAAGTCCTCCAAGGCCCAGCGCTGATGCAGCTGATCCGGGCCGCTCAGGTGGTCATCCACCGCGTTGTAGACCACACCCACCACGCGCCGATGCGGATCGC
>JBATDL010000664.1:0-7874 GCA_049663445.1 Candidatus Competibacter sp. | reverse complement strand
GCCGAATTGTGATTGGGAAGATTGAGGCGGTTGAGGCGGTTGAGGCGGTTGAGGCGGTTGAGGCGGTTGAGGCGGTTGAGGCGGTTGAGGCGGTTGAGGCGGTTGAGGCGGTTGAGGCGGTTGAGGCGGTTGAGACGGTTGAGGCGGTTGAGGCGGTTGAGGCGGTTGAGACGGTTGAGACGGTTGAGACGGTTGAGACGGTTGAGACGGTTGAGACGGTTGAGACGGTTGAGACGGTTGAGACGGTTGAGACGGTTGGTAATAAGATTGTGATTTCACTCTTTGATGATAAATTGCAGGATATAGATAAAAAGATATTAAGAGCGAAACCATCTGATATGCCATATCTATTTAAAGACATCCCAATGGAAATATTTGGTAGACTATTGCTTGATGTGCCTGTGAAATACCAAAATATCAAAGCATTTTTTCCGACTATGCCATCAGAAGAAGTTCAAAGACACTGGACAGGTAATTGTGGCCATGTTTTATTAGATCAGTCTTTAGGGTTTATAAAGACTCTTATTTTTGGGTATATGGCAATTACTAGAAGATCACTGGAAAATACGGTTATTCTTGATTACGGTTGTGGATGGGGTAGATTGACTAGACTTTTGTACAAATTTTTTTGTTTCGAAAATATTTATGCAGTAGATCCTTGGGATCAATCTATTGATGAGTGCAAGAATCATGGTATAAAAGCCAATCTTGCACTTTCTGACTGGGTGCCAAAAAACCTACCATTTGATAAAAAGTTTGACTTGGTTTTCGCTTTCTCTGTGTTTACTCATTTAAGTGAAAAAACAACACATGTTGTGCTTAAGACTTTGAGAAATTATATAGCAGATAACGGCTTGCTGGTGATTACTATCAGGCCAAAAGAATACTGGAAAATACACAATAAAGGAGAAGTAGCATCAGAGATGTTAACTATCCATGATGAAAATGGATTTGCTTTTACTCCGCTTGACCTGCCTCCGATCGATGGTGATATTACTTATGGTGACACCTCGATATCGCTGGATTATTTCATTAGCCATTTTCCACAATGGGATCTGGCTTATCTAGAGTACAATAGTATAGATCCATATCAAGTTATCTTATTTTTAAAACCAAAATAGTTGGTTTTAAAAATAAGAAAATTCATCAAGTTGTAAAAACCTGGTTTTTTGCCTTTAATCTTTATAAGGATATGCGGTTTTCTAAATTCAGAAGGTCTCTGCGCTTCTTCGGTAGCCGGTCAAGTAAGGTGTTACACCTTTTGATAATTCATTGTTCTTCTGGTTTGAAGCTATTAAGTTTAATAATTTATTGTCAAAAGATAATTCTAACTTTGTTTTTAATGCGCTCGAAATGGAGGCATTGATTGTGCAGCCCTCGTTGCCTTGTGTGCGTGCAATTGCGTTTTATCTTCCTCAATTTCATCCTGTTCCCGAGAATGACGAATGGTGGGGAAAAGGATTCACGGAGTGGACCAATGTTGTCAAGGCACACCCGAACTTCAGAGATCATTACCAACCTCATCTTCCGGCTGATCTAGGTTTTTATGACTTGCGGGTTAAGGAAACTCGCTTGGAGCAAGCGGTATTGGCGCGTCGCGCCGGGGTTCATGGTTTTTGTTTCTATTACTACTGGTTTGCCGGTAAGCGATTGCTGTTTCGGCCCTTGGAGGAAACCCTGCGAAGCGGTGAGCCTGATTTCCCATTCTGCATTTGCTGGGCGAACGAGGACTGGACACGGGCTTGGGACGGACGGTCGAGTGAAGTGCTGATTGGGCAACAGCATTCCGAGGAAGACAGCCGCAACTTTATCCAGAGTCTCTTTCCATTTTTCCTCGACCGGCGCTATATCCATGTAAACGGCCGGCCTCTGCTGCTGATCTATCGTATCGACATCATTCCTGATCTAAAGCGGACTGTTGATCTATGGCGCAATGAATGCGCTATGGCGGGGCTAAACGATCCCTACTTGGTTGCCGTTCAGAGTTTTGGTATCGGTGATCCTACACCCTATGGCTTTGATGCCGCTGTGGAATTTCCTCCCCACGGTACCGATTTTAACTGGAATTGCAACGATAAGTATCACGACCAACTGAGTCATTCGAATTTCCGCGGTCACTTGGTCGATATCCAGCGAGTCATTGATGTCGCTACGCATCGGGAACTTCCACTTTATCGACTGTTCCGTGGGGTCATGCCCTCATGGGATAATACAGCGCGCCGGCAGGACACCAGCCTGATCTTCGTCAATTCAAGCCCGCAGCGCTACGAGGTGTGGCTGGCGCAAATGGTCGAGCAGACCTGCCAGCGCCTGCACGGTGATGAACGCTTGGTATTTATCAACGCTTGGAACGAATGGGGGGAGGGCTGTCATCTTGAGCCCGATCAGGAGTATGGGCATGCCTATATTGAAGCAACCTTCCGCGCGGTTTGTAGAACAGCCGACACCCTGCAAGTCACCGATCATGCCGACATCATTGAGATGATGCCTTCAATGGAGAAAAGCAAGCCGATCGAGGCGGTGACGGAACCGCAAGCTCCTGACGGCACCATTCCTGTTCCCCCGATCACCGAAGCGAGTTATGCCTTGCGGTTGTTGCGATGGCTATATTGGCGCATGCCTTTGACGCGCACCATGAAAATTAACCTGGCGCATCGTGCCTTCGAACGGTTTCCCCGGCTGTTTCAGAACACGGCAGCCTATCGGCACTGGTGGGAAACTCGCGAATATTCGATATCAGAAGTCCCCCAATCCTCCCTGGCTCAGCGGTCGATCCGCTGGCTGTACCGGCATATGCCTCTGGCCCGTACCAGCAAAATCGAATTGGCGCATCGCGCCTTCGAGCGGTTTCCCCGGCTATTCCAGAACACGGTGGCCTATCGGCGCTGGCGGGAAACCCAGGAGCTGACGGCGCCGGTTTTCCATGCTGCGTTGGCCACGCCGGTGCCGGTGGAAACACCGGAAAACGCAGCCGCGATCAATTTTCCCGAGCTCGATGCTCCCCAAGTGTCGATCATCGTGCCGGTCCACAACCAAGTTGCGTATACCCTGCACTGCCTGCGCTCGATCCAGCGCAGCCAGCCCCGCGCTTCTTACGAAGTGATCGTCCTGGACGACTGTTCCACCGATCGCACATCCGACTTGCTGGCCTTGGCGCGTGGGGTACGCGCGATCCAGAACGAAACAAACCTGGGTTTTCTGCGGAGCTGCAACAAGGCGGCTGTGCACGCTCGTGGCGACTATCTCCTGTTTCTCAACAATGATACCGAAGCGCTGCCCGGCTGGCTGGACGAGTTGCTGGATACTTTCACCGCCCACACCGATGTGGGTCTGGTCGGATCGAAGCTGGTCTATCCGGACGGACGTCTGCAAGAAGCGGGTGGGCTGATCTGGAGCGATGCGTCGGGTTTGAACTACGGACGCGACGATGACGCCAATAAGCCGGAGTACACCTTCCTGCGAGATGTGGACTACTGCTCCGGAGCCAGCCTCATGATTCCGCGATCCTTGTTCGAAAGTTTGGGCGGATTCGACGAGCGCTTCGTGCCCGCCTACTACGAGGACACGGATCTCGCCTTCGCCGTTCGGCAGGCGGGCTATCGGGTATTGCTGCAACCCTTTTCCAGGGTGATCCATTTCGAGGGCGTGACTTCCGGCACCGATGTCCGCCAAGGAGTCAAAGCCTATCAGGTCATCAATCAAACCAAGTTTCTGGCCAAATGGCGAGAGGTTCTGGCCGGGCACGGAACCCGCGAGGACGATCCCTGGCTGGCGCGGGAGCGCACCGCCCGTCGGTGGGCGCTGATCGTCGACGTGACGACGCCGATGCCAGACAAGGATTCCGGCTCCATCGATACCCTGCAATACATTCGGATGATGCAGGCGCTCGGTTTTAAGGTGGTGTTCTGCCCGCACGACTTGCGCCATGCCGGCCGCTATACCGAAGCACTCCAGCGCATCGGGGTCGAGTGCCTTTACCAGCCCTACACGTCCTCGTTAAGTGCCCATCTGGAAACGTGTGGCGCCTACTACGTTCTGGTCATGCTGGAGCGCGCACATCATGCGGCACAGCATATTGGAGCGGTGCGGCGTTTCTGTCGAAACGCCCGAGTGATTTTCAACACGGTCGACCTGCATTTTGTCCGCGAGGAGCGGCAGGCACAGGTCGAGCAATCGGCCGAACTCGCCAAACAGGCCCGCCGGACCAAGGCGCTGGAATACGCGGTAATGCGGCAGTCCGACGCGACGATCGTGATCAGCGAATCCGAACGGGAGATCGTGCGGCGCGAATGGCCGGATATCCGGGTGGCGGCGATTCCCTACACGCGGGAAATTCACGGTTCGGCCGCGCCTTTTCAGCAGCGCCGCGACATCGTGTTTATCGGCGGATTCCTGTTCGACCCGAACATCGACGCCGTCAATTACTTTGTGGCCGAGATCTGGCCACGAATCCGGCAAGCGGTTCCTGAGATACGGTTCCTGATCGTTGGCAGCAACATGCCGGCCGAGGTTGTCGGACTGGGGCGCGAGCCGGGCGTGGATGTCGTCGGCTTCGTCGAACATTTGGCGCCCATCTTTGCCCGTTGCCGCCTGTCGGTGGCGCCGTTGCGCTACGGCGCGGGCATCAAGGGCAAGATTGGCACCAGCCTGAGTTATGGCGTTCCCTGCGTGGCCACTCCGGTCGCCGCCGAAGGCATGGGGCTTACGGACCGTGCTAACGTGATGATTGGCGCCGATGCCGAGCGTTTTGCCGACGCGGTCATCGAGGCTCACCAGAACG
This sequence comes from Candidatus Competibacter sp., assembly GCA_049663445.1. Taxonomy (GTDB): domain Bacteria; phylum Pseudomonadota; class Gammaproteobacteria; order Competibacterales; family Competibacteraceae; genus Competibacter. The sequence goes on along the minus strand of JBATDL010000664.1, from coordinate 3,094 downwards.
AAGCGTTGTGGAATAGCCTGTCCGTAAACGGCCTGGAGTTTATGGAGCAGAATTTTTCCTACGCCCGAGGGCTGGAACGGCTGGGCAGGTTGCTCGACGACGTTTCCGTCGCGCCAGAGCAGTCGCTGGAATCCGTGGGGGATGGCGCATCCTCGCCATGATCATCGCCCAAGGGCGTTACGGGTCGCTTCCAGATAGCGATGGCCGAATTGTCGGTCGGGTTCCAAATAGTTGCCTTCGGCCCATTCGTTCCAGGCGTTGACGAATACCAAACGTTCAGGGCCAGGGCGAGAGCCGCGAGTCAGTTCCACCAGCCGCCGCAACCAGCGCTCGTAGCATTCCGGTTTGGCATTCAGGAAGATCTCGCTGGCATCCTGCCGGCGGGCGGTGTTGTCCCAAGACGGCATGGCGGTGCGGAAAAGGGGATAGGGCGCCGCCGGCCGGTTCATGAAGACCTCGGCGGTGGCGGCATAGTCATAGAACATGCCCTGGAAGTTGGGATTCAGCATCCGCGCCGGTCGTTCGGCCAGCACCGCCATGGCGTGCGGCGGGAACTCAACGGCGGCGTCAAAACCGAAGTCGCGCGGATCCTCAGTGGCACCGAAGCTTTGCACCGCCGAGAGATACAACTCGCCCAAACCCGCCTCGTGACTATACCGACGCCAGATCGCGGCGGTACGACCCGCATCCGGCAGCAGGCCGATGCGGTAGACCAGCAGCAGTGGCCGGTCGTTGACCCGGATGTAGCGCGGGTCGCGCAAGGCGGGCTCCAGGGATTGGATGAAATTCAGATCGTCCTCGTCGGAGTGTTGCTGAGCGATCAGAATGTCGGCGTGGAGGCCGTCCCAGCGCCGGCTCCAGTTCTCGTTGGCCCAACAGACACAGAACGGAAAATCGGGGTAGCCGGATTGCACCACCTCGTCCAGTGGCCGGTGCAGCAGCCGTTTGCCGGCGAACCAGTAGTAGTAGTAGCAGAAGCCATAAACGCCGTAGTGCTGGGCCAGGGCGGCCTGTTCGTCGCGAACTTCGGGCACGCGCAGGTCGTAAAATCCCAGATCGGCCGGCAAGCGCGGCTGGTAGTGGCCGGCGAAATTGGGCATGGCCTTGGTGACGTTGGTCCACTCGGTAAAGCCCTTGCCCCACCAGCGATCGTTTTCCGGAATTGGGTGATATTGCGGCAGGTAGAAAGCGATCAACCGTACCGGATCGGCGGCTGGGTCTGGCGAATTCCTGGATGAAGCCAGGTTTTCCGGGCCGATTTCCAGTATTGGCGACGATTGGAGTGTTGCCGAATCGAGGGTTTTCGCTAAGACCGGTCGAAGGGTCCCGGTCTGTATCAACCATTGCTGATAGTTGGTGCTATTTTTGAGAAACAGGCCAAGATGCCGGTAGAAAAAAGATTTAATGCGCCACCGAACCGGCAGCGGCAGTGGCAGCCGGCGGTAGAGAAAGCGAGCGCTTTTCCCCGCCAGGATTCGGATTCTGCTGGGCATGTGAGTTGGCGGAGCCTGGGGGCGATTTGGCCGGCGGTGGGCCGTGTGGGCGGTGATTGATTTCGGTGATGTGGAACCGCTATGGTGGACACCTTTGTGGCGTTGCATCGCCAGCAAACGGGGTTACAGCACCGGATTCCATCGAGCCGGCATTCTAGGGTATTGCCGCCCGCTGGGAAATGAGCCGGGCGTTGCATCCGGTGAACGATAGGACAAGGGGGCAGGATTTGACGACCGGAGAAGTGGCGGTGATTATCGTCAACTTCAACAGTGGAGACCTGCTCGGGGAGTGCCTGCATCACCTGCGCGCCCAGACCCGACGCCCGGAGCGGGTGATCGTGGTGGACAACGCCAGCAGCGACGGTTCCGCCGATCGGCTGGAGTCCGAATACCCCGCAGTGGAATGCATCCGTTCGAATCGCAACCTGGGTTTCGCCGCCGCCAACAACTTGGCAGTGCGACGGGTGGGCGAAGTGGAATGGTTGGCGCTCCTCAATCCCGACGCCTTTCCACAACCGGACTGGCTGGAACGATTGCTGGCGGCGGCGGACAAGCATCCCGCAAGCGCCAGTTTCGGTGCTCGGTTGGTGGATGCCAACGATTCCGGCCGGCTCGATGGCACCGGCGATGTCTATCATGTCAGCGGCTTGGCTTGGCGGCGCGATCACGGTCGGCCCACGGCCGTCGGCGCGAGTGTCAGTGGAGAAATTTTCGCGCCTTGCGCGGCGGCAGCGCTATATCGCCGCGACGCTTTTCTCGAAGTAGGCGGTTTCGACGAAGATTTTTTCTGTTATTTCGAGGATGTCGATTTGGGGTTTCGATTGCGCTTGCTCGGCTATCGCAGCCAGTACGTGGCGGATGCCGTGGTCCGGCATGTCGGTTCGGCGGTGACCGGCCGGCGCAGCCCGTTTTCGCTTTATCACGGTCATCGCAACCTGGTCTGGACGTATTGTAAAAACATGCCCAACCCTCTGTTCTGGCTGTATCTGCCGCAACATCTGCTGCTGAATCTGGGTGCCGTGCTTTGGTACGCATTGCGCGGTCAGGCCGGTCCGCTGCTACGGGCCAAGCGGGATGCCCTGTGCGGGCTTTCGCGCTGCTGGCGGCAACGGCGCGTTATCCAGGTCCACCGCCGAGTCCCGGCTTGGCGCTTGCGTCAGACCATGAGCCGAGGTCTGCTGACGCTTTACCGTCGTGGCGGCGGCTGAAGCAGGATTGAAGTCCATGGCTATCGTTCCCACCGATCATGTTTATCATCGTGCCCTGAACCCGGACGGCCAGGATTCGCTGGCCAGACTCGCCCGCCAGATCCGACCCGGCAGTCGGGTGCTGGATCTGGGCGCCGGTCCGGGCGTGCTGGGCCGCTATCTGGCCGAAGCGCTTGGGTGCGCGGTGGACGGGGTTGAATACAACCCGGTGGCGGTGGCCGAAGCAGCGTCCTGGTACCGCCAGTTGGAATGCGCCGACCTCGAAAGTATCGCGCTGACCGAGCGTTTCGCCGGCCAGCGCTACGATTTCATCCTCTGCGCCGATATCCTGGAGCATCTACGCCAACCCGGCGCGGTTCTCGCGCAACTGCCCGAGCTGCTGTCCCCGAACGG
>JBATDL010000663.1:0-5042 GCA_049663445.1 Candidatus Competibacter sp. | reverse complement strand
GCGCTAGCCAGCCTGCGCTTCGAGCACCTCCGCGTGCCCCGTCGCGCCAAGAGTGGCGCCAACGTCACCCAGATGCACTACGCGCGCCGGGGCATCGTCACCCCGGAAATGGAATACATCGCCCTCCGCGAGAGCCTGCGTCTGCAAGAACTGCGCGAGGATTTGCGTTACACGAAGCTGCTGCGCCAGCATCGCGGCCAGAGTTTTGGCGCGGCCATTCCCACTGAAATCACCCCGGAATTCGTCCGCGACGAGGTGGCCCGGGGTCGCGCCATCATCCCGGCCAATATCAATCATCCTGAACTGGAGCCGATGATCATCGGCCGCAACTTCCTGGTGAAGATCAACGGCAATCTCGGCAATTCGGCGCTCAGTTCCTCCATCGCCGAGGAAGTCGAGAAAATGGTGTGGGGCATCCGCTGGGGTGCCGACACCATTATGGATCTGTCCACCGGCAAGAACATCCACGAAACCCGCGAGTGGATCATCCGCAACGCGCCGGTGCCCATCGGCACGGTGCCGATCTATCAGGCGCTGGAGAAGGTCAACGGCAAGGCCGAGGATCTGACCTGGGAATTGTTCCGCGACACCCTGATCGAGCAGGCCGAACAGGGGGTGGACTACTTCACCATCCACGCTGGCGTGCTGCTGCGTTACGTGCCGCTCACCGCCGACCGGGTGACCGGCATCGTCTCGCGCGGCGGCTCGATTCTGGCCAAGTGGTGTCTCGCCCATCACCAGGAAAACTTCCTGTATACACACTTCGACGAAATTTGCGAGATCATGAAGGCGTATGACGTGAGCTTCTCGCTGGGCGACGGCTTGCGCCCCGGCTCGCTGGCCGACGCCAATGACGCCGCCCAGTTCGGCGAACTGGAGACTCTGGGCGAACTGACGAACATCGCTTGGCGGCACGACGTGCAGGTGATGATCGAAGGCCCCGGTCACGTACCGATGCAGCTCATCAAGGAGAACATGGATAAGGAGCTGAGCGATTGCTTCGAAGCGCCGTTCTACACCCTCGGTCCGCTGACCACCGACATCGCGCCCGGCTACGACCACATCACCTCGGCTATCGGCGCCGCGCAGATCGGTTGGTACGGTACGGCGATGCTGTGCTACGTGACGCCCAAGGAGCATCTGGGCCTGCCCGACAAGCAGGACGTGCGCGAAGGCATCATCACCTACAAGATCGCCGCCCACGCCGCCGATCTGGCCAAGGGTCACCCCGGCGCCCAGCTCCGCGACAACGCCCTCAGCAAGGCCCGCTTCGAGTTCCGCTGGGAAGACCAGTTCAATCTCGGTCTCGACCCCGAGCGTGCCCGTGAGTATCACGATGAAACGCTGCCCAAGGACTCGGCCAAGGTCGCGCATTTCTGCTCGATGTGCGGCCCGCACTTCTGTTCGATGAAAATCACCCAGGAGGTGCGCGACTACGCCGCGCAACAGGGCCTCGAAGCTGAGGCCGCGCTGGCCAGGGGCTTGGAAGCAAAGGCGGCGGAGTTCAACGAAAGCGGTGGGCAAATCTACCACAAGGCTTGAGAGGAATCGCCTGACCCTCTCTCTGTGGAGAGGGTCAGGCGATTTCCGAAAATAGAAATCCCATGACAGGAAACATGGGGTTGGCGGGAATCGTACGTTCGCGAGAGGGCGGTTTCCTGGGTCCACGCGGATGCTTGCGATACTTGCGCAGCTGGGCGTGCCCGGCCGTGGTGATCAGCCAAGCCGCCCTCGTCGCCAGGGTGAGGGTTTGCAATACGGCCCCATCCCGGGGCTCGATCAGGGTCTCGGCCACGCGGGCCATTTCGTGGACGAGATAGTCGCCCGATACCCTCGCGTCGATGGCCTCGGCCCCGTACACTTGGCGCAGGGTGGCCTTAATCACCGCCAGCCCGTTGTCGGCGACGACCGCCAGCACTAACCCGAACAACGCCGCCGGTGGGTAGGCCAAGGTGTTGATCTCGCAGCGCCGTTGAACGATCCAATGCAAAAAAGCTTTCTCGATGGTCCAGCGCTCGCGGTACAGGCGAGCCAGGGTACACGCATCGGCGGCCTCGACCGGCACCGTGGTCAACAGAGACGGGATGTCGTCGCCGTCGCGAGTCGGTTCGTTGAGTGGCACGCGGAGGCGACGCACCGCCAGCGTGCCCGACCCGTCAGGGCGATCAATCAATACCCGCTGTTCGGACCCCCGCTCGCTGTCGATGTCCCCGATCTTGCAACGCTTTGCCCGGCAAGGGCGCGGCCGTCTGACTGCGGGTCTCAGCGAGACGATGCTCCCGTCCCGCCAGCCCGTTGCCATCCAAAATCTTGACCCGGTAGCCCGTCAGCAATCCCGGCCGTATCCCACCCACCGCCGCGATCAGCGCCCCGGCCTGCGCGGCGCTGTGGCTCACCAGCGCCGCCGAGGTGCCCGGCTCCAACCCATTATAAGCTGGTTGTAGACCGCCTTCACCGACACCGTGATCGGCTCTTGCTTGATAGGCCGCATGAATCGAAGCGAAGGCTGCTGGCGGCTGACCACCTGCATCATCCACTCAAACAGGGTGGAAAACAGCAAGGTGAGCGTGTGCTGCCCCTCAGCCACCGTCTCGAACCAGGCGTCCAGTTGCACCGGGTTCACAGCGCTCCAGTACGGCTCGGGCCATGGTTGGGATCGGGAATTGCTCGGCAAAGCGCTGCAAGATCGGGGACAACAACGAGGGCATGAAGTGTCTTCCGAGAGTTAAAGTGCTCAACCTATCAAGGTTGGGTCCACCTCCAAAGCCCTGGGGCGAAAAGACCATTGCCCAACTCTCGTCGGAGTACGAGGCGCATGCGACCCAGATCAACGCCTAGAAACAGCAGGCGCGAGAAAAGCTGCCCGAACTGTTCGGGCGAACCGGAGGGATAGACGCCAAGCATTGGGAAGCGGAGCAGGATCATCTGTACCAGCAGATTGGCCGGCTGCAAGTGGAGGTGGACTGGCTGCGAAAAAAGTCCAAAGCACTGGGCTTGACGTGAATGTGAAGCGGGTCCTCATCGAACCGAGCGTGCCGATGCTCAGCCTCCGCCGGCAATGTGCCTTGCTGGGGCTGAACCGTTCCAGTTGGTCGCCGCCGTGCGGGGTGGCGGTGAAAGCGAGGAGAACCTGCGGCTGATGCATCGGATTGACGAACTCTATACTGCCTGCCCGTTTTACGGTAGCCACAAATTGACGATGGTATTGCGCCGGGAGGGGCATGGGGTCAATCGCAAGCGGGTCCGGCGCCTGATGCGGCGGGTGGGGCTGGAGTCGATTGTACTGAAACCCCAGCTCAGCCGGCCGCGTCGGGTGTTTGCGAGGGCTGATGATCGAACGCACCAATCAGGTCTGGTCAAGCGACATCACCTACCTGCGCATCGAGCGGGGGTTTGCCGACCTAGTGGCGGTCATCGACTGGCACAGTCGCTACGTGTTGGCCTAGAGCGTTGACCGGTTTGGAGCCTCAAGCGGCCAAACGCGCAATGGGTTCCGCATCATTGGCCGCTGCCCGCTGGAAGAGGGCCTGTGCCCGTTCCAGGTTCTGAATGGCACACACCATCCGTAAGTGACCGGTGTTTTTGCGAGTACCGCAGTACCGCGCCTCATTTCCCTGGCGCTGGCTGACATGGGCTAAACCGTGCTCGACCCCGACCCGTTCGCGTAGGGCGGCGCGCCCCTCGGGGGTGGTCGGTAGCACCTGGAGACGCTGCCAGAGGTCTTCCTGAAGGTGAATGCTCAAGGTTCGGCCCCCGGTCTTGCGCGACGTACACTGCGCGCGCAGCGCGCAGGCTTCGCAGGTCGCGGCCGGAAAGCAGGCGGTTTTGCCGGCGGTGATGGGGGTCACTTGGCCGGCCGGACAGGTGGCCTGCCCGGCCGCCAGATCGAGGTGAAAGACCCGCTTGCTGAACTGTCCAGCCCGGTGTGGGGCCGGCCAGGGCCGACAGAGGATCGCCGCGCCATGGGCGGCGTAATCGGGAATCAGGTCGTCCCCCAGATAGCCCCGGTCGATGTGCAACGAGGTCACCTGGCGCTGCTGGAGTTCGATCGCGATCAGGAGCGGCTCCAGCCCGGCGGTATCCGGGGTGTTGGCCGGCAGCACCTCGGCGGCCAGGATGAGCTGTTCATCGAGGTCCTGGGCAATATGGCGTTTGTACCCATCAAACCGGGTGGCCGAGGACTTGCGACCGTGGCGCATCTCGGGATCGGTGATACTAATCTGGCGGTCTTTGGCCACCCCCTGGCGAATCCGGCTCCCGCCCCCGGCCGGGTCCGGTTCCAGGTCTTGTGCCCGCAGCGCCCGCAAGGTGTGTAGCGCCGCCGCCAACGGCGGGGACTGGCGCTCCTGCGGGAAGTGCGTGCCGATCCAGTCCTGGAGAGCGTCCAACTCGTCGCATAAGCGTTGCAGGGCTTGGTGCTTCTGGTCGGCGTCGGCCCCGTCGATATCCAGCGCCGCCTTGAGGCTGGGGGCGTCGAACAGCGACAAGCCGATTTGCTCGATCACATGCGCCACTTCCTGCTGGGCCAGGGCCGCCAGACCGCCGATGACCTGGCGCGCCGCATGGCCCAACAGGTTGAGGGTGTCTTCCACCCGGCCCCGGCCCCACAGCGGGCTGGAATCCAACGCCAACCGCAGGGTCTTGGCGTCAAACCCCCCACGGCGCCGTGCCAGGTCGACGGTGCGTTCCAACAGCCGCTGGTCCATCCCCGTGCTCAGCAACCGCATCCGGAAATCGAACAGCGCCCCTTGTGAGAACGCTGGCTCCTCCGCGCCCAGACACCCCAACACCCACTGCCAGCGTTTGGAATCCACCGTCAGCTCCACCGCCTCCTGATCGCCCACCCCGGTATAGGCTTGCAACAGCGTCGCCATCGCCAGCAGCGCCGGCGGCACCGGCGGCTTGCCCGCTCCCGTCCGCCGATACATCGCCAGCAGTTCTTCCTGGAAGGCGTCATCGAACAACTCCCCCCGAATCTCCCGCAAAAACACAAACAATTTCTTGCGCGGCGCGGCACGGGCCGCCACCTTCTGTTCGGCTAG
>JBATDL010000662.1:0-1644 GCA_049663445.1 Candidatus Competibacter sp. | reverse complement strand
ATCCCGACCGGGGCGGCGACGGCCGGCGGTTGGGCGAGATCAACGCGGCGCTGGCGGTGCTGGAAGAGGGGCTCGGCTGATGCGGCTTCACATTTCGCGCCACAACCGGAAATCGCTGGCAACGGACTCGCCCGAGGCGGCCGGTTATTGGGGTAAGTACTGACTGATGGCTGCAAGCAGCGTGGCTTCTTCCACCGGTTTGACGACGTAGCTTTTGGCGCCTTGCCGCGCACCCCAGATCCGGTCGGTTTCCTGATCCTTGGTGGTCACGATAATGATGGGGATATGGCTGGTGGAGGGGTTTTTGGTGATCTGGCGGGTCGCCTGAAAACCGTTGATCTTCGGCATGACGACATCCATGAGCACGAGATCCGGCAGTTCCGCCTTGGCGACTTCGACGCCTTCCGCGCCGTCTTTGGCGGTCAGAATTTCGTGCCCATGTTTCTTGAGTATCTTGGAGAGACTCAGCGCCTGCGTGGGCGAGTCGTCGACGATCAGTATGCGGGCCATGCTGCCACTCCTGGAATAGTCTTGTGTATCGTCTGCACATCGCCGGTACAGCGTGGCGGTTAACCCGTTCCTGAGAAAACCCGGAGATTATATGCCATTCATCAATGTCATTATCATAAGCGAAATTCGTCGATTTGGGGGATGGTTTTGTTGTAATCGGTCGTTCGCCGACGCGTGGTAGGATACCGAAATAACGAGTTTGATCCGTAGGAGCTGGTTGCATGAGTGATTCGCCATTGAGCTTTTTAAATCGCCTGACCCTGGCGCTGCGTGCGTTCGGGCGCATTTTGACCGACGAAGGGTTTGCCGCCGGTGTGCTGCGGCTCGAAGGGGGTGCGGCAGCGCTTGCACCGACGGCGGCGGAGCCCGTCAGGCCGGCGCTCCGGGAAACTCCGCCGGATTCCGCCTTGCAGTTGTTGGCGCTGTTGCAGCAGGAGGGGCGGTTCGTGGACTTTCTGGAGGAGAATGTGACCGCCTATTCCGACGCCGACATCGGCGGCGCGGCGCGGGTGGTGCATGAGGGCTGCCGTAAGGTGGTGCGCGATTATCTGCAAATCAAGCCGGTACGCGAGGAAGCGGAAGGCGCGCGGCTGACGCTGCCGGCTGGTTTCGACGCCACGGCGGTGCGGCTGACCGGCAACGTAGTCGGCCAGGCGCCGTTCACCGGCACGCTGATGCATCGCGGCTGGCGGGTGACCGAGATCAAGCTGCCGAAAGTGGCCGAAGGTCACGATGTTCGGGTACTGGCGCCGGCGGAGGTAGAGCTATGAGCACGGCCCGCTACGCCGTGGGCATCGATCTGGGCACAACCCATTGCGTGCTGGCGGCGGTGGATTTGACCGCCAGCGATGGCGATGAGGTGATCAAACGGATCGAGCTTGTCCCGCAGTTGACCGCGCCCGGCGCGGTCGAGGAGCGGCCGATGTTGCCCTCGTTTCTGTATTTGCCGCATCCCGACGAACTGCGGCCGGAAGATCGCGTCCTGCCGTGGGGCGAGCCGCCGTTCGTGGTGGGCGAACTGGCGCGCGCCATGGGTGGCCGTACCCCGATCCGACTGGTAGCCAGCGCCAAAAGCTGGTTGTGCCATCCCGGGGTCGATCGGCGCGCCGCCATCCTGCCGGTGGAGGCCCCCGA